>JBEANV010000547.1:0-4721 GCA_041165285.1 Pseudomonadota bacterium
CAACCCCAGCGTGTCCACGGCAATGTGGCGCTTGATGCCCGAGACCTTCTTGCCCGCGTCATGGCCCTTGAACCCCGCCGTGTCCGTGTTCTTCACGCTCTGCGCGTCCACGATCAGCAGCGTCGGCGTGGCGTTGCGCCCCTGTCTCAAGCGAGCCGCGCCAACCTGATTTTTTTAAAGCCCGCTCCAGCGCGCTCACACCGTCTGCGTCGGGCTGGCTCCACTTGCGCCACCAGGCGTAGACGGTCGTCCATTTGGGAAACTCTGCGGGCAGATACCGCCACTGGCAGCCCGTGCGCAGCAGTGGCTCGATCTCGGCGAACTTCTCCCGGCTCATGTCGCTCGCGTAGGCTTTTCTCGTCTTCATGCCCACATTTTCAGGGATGGCGAGATCGTCAACACGTTCTCAGGGACCACCGCATATTCGGCGATGGAGCCAGTGCCCTGGTCGAAGATGTTGGCGAAGACCGCATCGCCGACCTTGAACCGGGTCACGCGGCTGCCGACCTCGACCACGACACCGGCCAGATCGCTGCCCAAGGTGGCGGGAAGCTGGAATTTCACGACGGCCTTGAAGATCCCGGTGGGGATCATGTTGTCGATCGGGTTGACGCTGGCGGCATGGACCTGGACCAGTAGTTCGTCCGTTGTCGGGTCAAGTCGCAGCAGATGGCGATTCGAAAATGGTGCAGGTGGTTGTTGCATGGGCATACAGCTTCCCGTCGGGGCCAACAATCCGAGCTTCGGACGTGCCGACCTGACGGCCAACATGGAGGGCGGTACCCACGCATCGCAGTGGGCCTGTTTTCGTGTTGGCCGCCCGGACGATGTTGAGATTGATCTGGCTGGTGGTGTAGCTTCGCCCCGCGGGTAACTTGGTCTGCACGGCACATCCCAATGCGAAGTCCAGCAAAGTCGCGTACCAGCCGCCATGCACCGAACCGAGCGGGTTGTAGTGCTTGAGCTGCGGCGTCGCCTGAAAGACGGCGTGCCCATCGCCCAGCTCGACCAGCTCGCAGTCGAAGGTGTCGGCCATGTACGGGTGAGGCAAGTCGCCTTCGAGCAAGGCAGTCATCACCTGCAGGCCGGTCTTGCCCTGAACCTGGTGCAGATGGGCCAGACCGGCATGCCCTCCGCCCCGGTCGAGCCTGCGCTGTCTCACCTGCTCCAACTGCGCCTGCCAGGCGGTCAGCATGGCTTCCGTCGTGTTTTCGTTCGTCATGAAGATCTCAAGTGATGGTGTGGACGCGTGATCACGGCTGCGCCGCCCGCGGCTTGGTGTCCACCGGCAGACAGAGCAGGCCAGTGAGCAGTGCAAGCGCGCTGTGCAGGAGATACAGCGCATTGAAGTCGGCGCGTTGCAATGCCGCATGGCCCAGCAAGGCCACGGTGAGCGCCACGCCCAGCACCGAGCCGATCTGGCGCGTGGCCTGGTTGACCGCGCTGCCGACTGCGTAGTGCGCCACCGGCAGGTGGCTCACCGCCGCGGCCGACAGCGATGGCAGCACCAGGCCGACCGCGACGCCGCTCATCATCAGCCCGGGAAGCCAGTGCGACAGGTAGTGCGGCTCGGTTCCCGGCACGAGCAGGAACCACAGGCTGCTGCAGGCATACAGCAGCGAACCGCCGACCAGGAAGCGACGATGACCCAGCCGTGTCGCCAGGCGACCGGTGACGATGGCCGTCGGCATCACCAGCAGCGGTCCGGGCGTCACCGCCAGCCCGGCCTGTGGCAGGCTGAAGTTCCAGACGTTCATCATGAAGAAGAAAAAGGTCAGGAACATCATCGAGAACGCCGTGCCGAAGGCCAGCGTCGCAACGTTGACGTAGCGGTAGGTGCGGTTGTGGAACAGCGCCAAGTCGACCAGCGGCGCCTTGACTCTGCGCGCCCACGCCACGAAGGAACCGGCGGCGACCAGCCCGGTGGCGCCCAGGACCACGAGTTCCATGCGACTCCAGGTCGGCACATCGGATTCGACGATGGCCAGGGTGATGGCACCCACCGCCAGCATCAGCAGCGCCATGCCGACGCTGTCCACCCTTCGGCGCACGTCGGACTTCTCCGATTCGTGCAGCAGCGACGCACTGCGCCACAAGGCCAGCCCACCCAGGGGAAGATTGATGTAGAACGCCCAGGGCCAGCCGAAGTGGTCGATCACGAAGCTCCCTGCGCTCGGGCCCACCGCGGCCGCCAGGCCCCCCACGGCACCCCACAGGCTCACGACCACGGCGCGCCTGCTCTGCGGAAATGCCGCCAGCACGATCGACAGCGATGCCGGCGTCAGCAACGCCGCCCCGACGGCCTGCAACACCCGGGCCGCGATCAACCAGCCCACGCTGTCGGCCAGACCGCAGGCGGCGGAGGCCGCCAGGAAGAGCGCTACGCCGATCAGGAACACGCGCTTGCGGCCATGGGCGTCGGCGAAGCCGCCCGCGGGAATCAGCATCGTCGCGTACACCACCGTGTAGGCATTCAGCACCCACGACAGGTCGGCAGTCGTGGCGTCGGCGAAGGCATGCCGCAAGGGATCGAACGCCGCGAACAGCATCGTCGTGTCGAGCGACACCAGGAAGGTGGCGATGCTGGCCACCCAGAACACAGGCCACGGCGATACGGGTGTCGCGGCGCGCAAGACCGGAGTGTCGACGGCGGCAGTCATGTTCAGTCCTGCTCCTGCAGGTACACGCCGGGCTGCGCCGACAGGCCCATCTTGACCTGCTGCGTCATCTCGTCAGCCAGCACCTCGTCGGCGCTGGCTTCGAGCGCGTCGAGTGCTTTCGCGACTATCTGCTCCGGCGTCGACTTGGGACTGGCGATGCCCTGCGTCATGTCGGTCTCGACGAAGGCCATGTGCAGCGTCAGCACCTGGGTCTTCTGGCCCCGCAACTCATTGCGCAGACCATTGCTCAGGCTCCACACAGCGGACTTCGAGACCGCGTACCCAGCCAGCGCCGGGCTGGTGATCCAGCTGGCGACGGAAGCCACGGTCACGTCGCCGGCCGCCGCGACGGCGGCGATGTCGGCAGGCGAGTTCACGTCGAGCTGCAGCAGCGTGACGCTTTTCGGGTCGCGTGCACCGGCGTAGACCTTGCGCGCTCCACGTGCCAGGGCAGCCTTCGCGAAGGCAAGCCCGATGCCGCGATTGGCGCCGGTGATGAGGACGGTGGCATTGTCAAGTTTCATGCTGTTCCTGTAAATGATGATCGTCATATTTGACGGTGCGTAAGAGCGCGACGGCGGCTTCTGCCGGCGCGTCAAGCGTCGTGCTGCTGGATCAGGCTGGCCCGCACGTTTGCCAGCCACGCCTTGCCCGCCTTGCCCTGCAGCGTGCGCGCCAGTTGCAGCGTGCCGACCATCGTGGCGGCGACAACCTGGGCCTGCGCCGGTTCAACGCCAGCAGGAAGGGTGCGGCGCACAAGCTCGACCAGGCCCAGCACGCGGGCGCGGGCGGCACTGGCGACTTCTTCAGCTTGGCGCGGGATTTCGGAGGCCAATGCGGCGACCACGCAACCGCACTCGGCATTCTCGAGTTGGGCGTCGGCCAAGTAGGTGTGCACCAGCGCGGAGAAAGGACTCGTCCCTTCGGCCTGCGCCTGGCGCAGCCGCTCGACGAGCACGGCTCCGGTGTCGCGACCGGCTCGCTGCGTGGCCTCAGCCAGCAAGGTGTCGCGGGATGCGAAGTGGGCATAGAAGCCGCCGTGCGTCAGGCCGGCCTCTTTCATGATGGTCGCCAGTCCGACGCCGTCGTAGCCAGCGCGGCGGATGGCGCGAGCAGCGACATCCAGGATGCGGTCGTGAGTAAGTTCTTTGCGACTGGTGGGCACTGGCATGACGGAACAAATATTACGACCATCATATTCATGCGTCAACTGCGGTCGATCGTCTGCTTTCGTGGACAGAGTGATTCAGCTATGGGTCGGTTGCGCGAACTGGCTGGCAGAGGAAGCCGGCGTTCGAAGGTCTGACCACTGGCAGCCTGTACGCAGCAGGTACAGCACTGCGCAGAACACCTCGTGCAGGTCCACCGTCGTGGGCCTGGTGCGCCGGCGCACGCTGCGCAGCAGCGGCTCGATCTCGGCGAACTTCTCCCAGCTGATGTCGCTCGCGTAGGCTTTTCTCGTCGTCATACCAATATTTTCAGGGCTGGCGAGATCGTCAACACGTTCTCAGAGCACCTTGACGACCAGCTTGAAGTCGGGATCCTCGGGGAAGGGCCGCACCTCGTAGCCCAGGCCGCGCATCAGCCGCAGCATGTTGGGGTTGTTGGCCAGCACCAGCCCCTCGATCTGCGCCAGCCCCTTGTTGCGGGCGAAGTCGGCGATCGACAGCATCAGCCGCGAGCCCAATCCCTGGCCCTTGTAGTCGTCCGACACCACGAGCGAGAACTCGCAGGTGGTCTGGTCCGGGTTGGTGATGAAGCGCGACACGCCGATGATCTGCTCGGTCTCGACAAAGTTGCCGTCCTCGCCCAGGCGGCGGTCGACATGCACCGCCACCAGCGCCATCTCGCGGTCGTAGTCGATCAGCGTGTAGCGGGCCAGCATGCGCGCCGGCAGCTCGTGCATCGCGCTGGCGAAGCGGAAGTAGCGGCTCTCCTCAGACAGGCCGCGGGTGAAGGCCTGCAGCATGTCGGCGTCGTCCGGACGGATCGGGCGGATGGTGTAGAGGTCGCCGCCCTTCATCGGCCACTCGCGCTCGTAGCGGCTCGGGTAGGGGAGGA
>JBEANV010000548.1:0-3675 GCA_041165285.1 Pseudomonadota bacterium
GAGCACTCGCCCTGGATCGCCGAACGCGCCGCCGCGCTGCGACCGTTCACGAGCCTCGCCGGCTTGAAACACGCGCTGGTCACGGTTGTGCGCGACGCCGGCACCGAGCCGCAGCTCGCCCTGATCCGCGCCCACCCGGAGCTGGCCGGCAAGGCGATGGTGTCGAAGACGCTCACCGCCGAGTCCACCAATGAACAAGGCAAGGCTGGCCTGACCGACTGCACCCCCGCCGAGTTCGCGCAGTTGCTGCAGCTCAACGCCGACTACAACGCCAAGTTCGGCTTCCCCTTCATCCTGGCCGTGCGCGGGCCACGCGGGCTGGGGCTGGGGCGGCACGAGATCATCGCCACCTTCGCCCGTCGCCTGGGCAACCCGGTGGACTTCGAGCTGGATGAGTGCCTGCGCAACATCCACCGCATCGCCGAGATCCGGCTGAACGACAAGTTCGGCGTGTCGCCCGAGCTGGGCAACCGCGTCTGGGACTGGGCCGAGAAGCTCGCGCAGCGCAGCGACCCCGGTTACGCCGAGCGCGGCGAGCTGACCGTGACCTACCTGACCGACGCACACCGCGCCTGCGCGCAGCGGCTGTCGCACTGGATGAAGGCCGACTGCGGTTTCGACGAGGTGGAGATCGATGCGGTCGGCAACGTCGTCGGCGTCTACCACGGCAGCGACCGCACCGCGCCGCGTCTGCTCACCGGCAGCCACTACGACACCGTGCGCAACGGCGGCAAGTACGACGGGCGGCTGGGCATCTTCGTGCCGATGGCCGTGGTGGCGGAACTGCACCGCGCCGGGCGCCGGTTGCCGTTCGGCATCGAGGTGATCGGCTTCGCGGAAGAGGAGGGCCAGCGTTACAAGGCGACCTTCCTCGGCTCGGGTGCGCTGGTCGGCCAGTTCGACCCGGCGTGGCTCGACCAAACGGACGCGGACGGCGTGACGATGCGTGCCGCGATGCGGCACGCCGGGCTGTGCGTCGACGACATTCCCGCCCTGAAGCGCGACCCGGCGCGTTACCTCGGCTTCGTGGAGGTCCACATCGAGCAGGGGCCAGTGCTCAACGAGCTTGACCTGCCGCTCGGCGTGGTCACGTCGATCAATGGCAGCGTGCGCTTCGTCGGCGAGGTCACCGGCATGGCCAGCCACGCGGGGACCACGCCGATGGACCGCCGCCGCGATGCCGCGCTGGCGGTGGCCGAGCTGGCGCTGCATGTCGAGCGGCGAGCCGCGTCGGTGCCCAACGTGGTCGGCACGGTCGGCATCCTCGAAGTGCCGAACGGCTCGATCAACGTCGTGCCCGGCCGTTGCCGCTTCAGCCTCGACCTCCGGGCCACGACCGACGCGGCGCGGGACGCCTGCCTGCACGACGTGCGCACCGAGCTGGCGGCGATCTGCCAGCGGCGCGGCGTGTCGGTGACGCTCGACGAGACGATGCGCGCCTCGGCTGCACCGAGCGATCCGGCGTGGCAGACACGCTGGGAACGGGCCGTGGCCGCGACTGGCCTGCCCGTGCATCGCCTGCCCAGTGGCGCCGGCCACGACGCGATGAAGCTGCACGAGGTCATGCCGCAGGCCATGCTCTTCGTGCGCGGCCTGAACAGCGGCATCAGCCACAACCCGCTCGAATCCACCACCAACGACGACACCGAACTGGCCGTGCGCGCCTTCGCCGACCTGCTCGAACAACTCAACACGGAGCACTCCGCATGACCACCGCCGCCCCCGACCGTTTCACGCAGCTCGACGCCTGGATCGACGCCCATTTCGATGACGAGGTGTGCTTCCTGCAGGCGCTGGTGCAGGTGCCGACCGACACGCCGCCCGGCAACAATGCCCCGCACGCCGAACGCACCGCCGAACTGCTGGCCGGCTTCGGCTTCGACGCGGAACAGCACGCCGTGCCCGAACAGGAAGTCCGCGACTGCGGCCTGGAGTCGATCACCAACCTGATCGTGCGCCGCGCCTACGACGCGGGTGGCCCGGTCATCGCCCTGAACGCCCACGGCGATGTGGTCCCGCCCGGCGAAGGCTGGACCCACGACCCCTACGGCGGCGAGATCGTGGACGGCAAGCTCTACGGCCGCGCCTCGGCGGTGAGCAAGTGCGACTTCGCCACCTTCACCTTCGCCACCCGCGCCATCGAGGCCCTGCGGGCGCAAGGGCAGGTCGCGCTGAAAGGCGGGGTCGAACTGCACTTCACCTACGACGAGGAATTCGGCGGCGAACTCGGCCCCGGCTGGTTGCTGAAACATGGCCTGACGAAACCGGATTACGAGATCGCCGCCGGCTTCAGCTACCAGATCGTCACGGCGCACAACGGCTGCCTGCAGATGGAAGTCACCGTCCACGGCGTGATGGCGCACGCGGCGATCCCCGAGAGCGGCGTCGATGCGCTGCAAGGCGCGGTGGCGATCCTGAATGCGCTCTACGCCGAGAACGCGCGCTACAAGGCGACGATCCGCTCGCAGGTGCCGGGCATCAGCTACCCGTACATCAATGTCGGCCTGATCCAGGGCGGCACCAACACCAACGTCATCCCCGGCAAGGTGGTGCTCAAGCTCGACCGCCGCATGATCCCCGAGGAGAACTCGGCCGAAGTCGAAGCGGACATCCGCCGCGTCATCACCGAGGCCGCCGCGAGCCGGCCGGGCGTGTCGGTCGATATCCGCCGCTTGCTGATGGCCCACGCGCTGCAGCCGCTGCCGGGCAACCAGCCGCTGGTGGACGCGCTCTCGCGGCACGGTGAGGCGGTGTTCGGCGAGCCGATCCCCGTGTCCGGCACGCCGCTCTACACCGACGTGCGCCTGTACTGCGAGCGTGGCATTCCGGCGGTGATCTATGGGGCCGGGCCGCGCACGGTGCGCGAGTCGAATGCCAAGCGGGCCGATGAACACCTGGTGCTGGAGGATCTGCGGCGGGCGACGAAGGTGGTGGGGCGGACGTTGCTGGAGATGCTGGGCGCTTGACCGCGTCGCGGTGCAGGGCCTCGGGCATCATCCCGCCATGCCCCCCGCCAGCCACATCCTCGTCGTCAGCGATGACCTCCCCCGGCGCGACCAGATCGTCGCGGCCCTGAACGCTGCGGCCCGACCCGACGACCCCGTGCAACTGACCGCCTTCGCCAGCGACGCCGGCGAGCCGGCCCTCGACGCCGTGCGCCGCGACGGTGACCTGCACCTCGTCCTGATCGACCACCACGACGCCGCCGACCGCAGCGCCGTCCACCTCGCCCAGTCCATCAACCGGCTGCGCCCGGAGCTGTCGCTCTACCTGATGCTGGAGGACGATGACACCAAGCTGCTGGTGGAGGAACTGGCAGGCGATGCGGTGGACGGCTACTTCTTCCGCAACGAGACCGACCACGCTGGCTGGCGGCGCATCCTCGCCGCCGAGGTGGCACAGACGGCGGCGACGCCGTTCTACGACGCGCTGTGCCACTACGTCGCCCAGGCCAAGGACAGTTGGCACACCCCCGGCCACGCGGGCGGCGACTCGTACAAGGCCAGCCCGTGGGTCGGCGATTTCCACAGCTTCGTCGGCGAGCAGATGCTGCACGCCGACCTGTCCGTGTCGGTGCCGATGCTCGACTCGCTGCTGCACCCGACCGGCGTGATCCTGCAGGCGCAGCGGCTGGCCGCGCAGGCCTTCGGGGCGCGCAAGACCTACTTCGCCACC
>JBEANV010000549.1:0-2720 GCA_041165285.1 Pseudomonadota bacterium
CCACCGCCCTGCCCGAGGTAGACGGACTGCAGGAACACCGCATCGTCGACGAAGCGGTTGATCGCCAGACCCCGCAGCTGCGAGCCATTGGCGGTGCTGAGGCTGAACGCAAAGCCCTGGCTGACGGTGTTGTTGCCGCTGACCTCGACGACCGGAGAGCCCGCGTAGTCGGGCTCGGAACTGCCGTCGATGATGACGGCATCGGACATCGTCGGCAGGGCCGATCCCAGCGTGATGG
This sequence comes from Pseudomonadota bacterium, assembly GCA_041165285.1. GTDB lineage: Bacteria > Pseudomonadota > Gammaproteobacteria > Burkholderiales > Burkholderiaceae_C > Sphaerotilus. The sequence continues at coordinate 239 of JBEANV010000549.1, forward strand.
TGTGCGCGCCGCCCACCAGCGCAGCGGCGATGTCGAAGTGGATGCGGTCCGCACCACCGACACCATTGGCCGTGTTGTTGACCGCCAGGATCGCCTCGCGCAGGCTGATGCGCCCGTCGGCGCCCTGGTTGGCGACGAGCGCGGTGATGCTGCTGGTGTTGCCGTCGACGTTGTCGGCGGTGGTGGTCACGACCAGGGTGTTGACGGTGTCGTCGTCCGCATTGGCCATGGACACATCGGCCGGGTCGCGTCCGCTGTAGTCCGCATCGGCGCTGACGGCCGGCGCCAGGGTGATGTTGGACCAGACCGTGCCATCGATGATGCTGTCGTCCACGCCCGAGACAGTGACCACCTGGGCCACGTTCCAGTTGGCGCTGGTGAAGGTGAGCGTGCTGGTGCCCAGCGACAGCTCGGTCGAATCGGAGACGCTGAGGGCGATCGAGACCGTGGCGGTGGGCGCCGTGGTCAGCACGACGCTGAAACGGCCACTCGCCTGGCCTTCGCTGGTGTTGAGCAGGGGCTGGACAGCCACGCCGGCCGCGGTGTTGGTCGCCACGACATTGGCGGCGAATTCGGAGGTGCTGCCGTAGTTGCCACCGCCCAGGTCCACTGTGGCGGTGGCACTGACGACATGCCCGGCCGTGACGGTGACCCCGCTCAGCACGGCGCCAAAACTGGCGTCGCCGCTGGCGTCGGTGGTGACGGTGGTGGCACCAAGGTAAACCGCAGCTTCGCCAAAGCCACTGGCATCCGCCGTAGGCGAGGAGAAGAATTCGATGCGGTAGCTGGTGGACGCCTGGCTACCGAACGTGCCGATGACCGTGGTGTTGCCGCCAGTGCTGTTGGCACTGGTCAGCACGGGGTAGTTCTGCAGGTCGTTGGCACCGGTATCGGCATCGAGCACATCGTTCGCGGACACCGATCCGAATGGTTCCAGGTCGATGCCCAAGCCACCGTTGCCCGTCATGCGGTTACCCAGAACGCTGACCTCCGTGACCGCATTGCCGATCTGGACGCCTGCATCGGCGTTGTAGGCGATCAGGTTGCCTTCGTTCGCACCTGTACCGCCGACGCGCACACCGCTGCCGGTGTTGAAGAGAAAGACAGCGCTCCCCTGGTTGCCCAGCGCGGTGACACCATCAGACCCGACGCCGATGAAATTGCCCTGGATGGTCACGTCCGAAGTGCCGTTGACCGAAATCCCGCCCCAGAGCTGGCTCGCGGCGATGACATTGCGGTCGCTGGTCGACGCACTGCCGATGACCGTCCCCGTGCCGGCATCGACCACGTCGATTGCCCAGGAGCCGTTGCCCCGCGCCTGCGTACCGGTGACGTCTGTCCCGAGGTAGTTGCCCACGATGCGCGTATCGGCCACACCGGCACCGACCACGATCGCCGTGTCGGCAAACGCCGAAATCACCAGCCCGCGGAGGACCGACCCACTGGCCTGCACCTGCAACCCCGTGCCTGCCACGTAGCCCCCGTCGAGCATGACCACGGGTGCGGTGGTCGCATCCGGCTCCGTGCGGCCATCGATCTCGACCGCATCCACCAGGCTCGGCAGATTCGTTGTCAACGCGATCGTGTGCGCACCGGCCACGAGCAGATCCGGGATGTCGAAGACGATCCTGTCGACACCTGTGCCGTTGGTGGTGTTGTTGGCCGCCGTGATGGCCTCGCGCAGGCTGACGCGCCCGTCGGCGCCCTTGTTCGCCAGCAGCCTGCTCAGGCTGGTGGTGTCGCCGTCACTGGCGTCGCTGGTCGTGTCCACCGTGACGGTGGCCTGTGTGCTCGACACGGCGGCGACGTTGCGCGCGAATTCCGAGGTGTCGGTGAAGACGGTGTAGCCGGCGTTGCTCTTGGTGGCGGTAGCGGTGAGGAATTCACCGACGGCGACATTGACGCTCATGCCCATGCTGAAATTCACGTTGCCTGAGGCACCCGTGGACATGTTGGCCGATCCCAGGTAGCGCCGACCTTCTCCGTAGCCGCTGCTGTTCTGGGTGGTGGTGGCAAACAGCTCGACGCGGTAGTAGCTGTTGGCCGTGCTGTTGAGCGTGCCGTTCACGGTCAGGCTGGTGCCGCTGGTGCGCGCCACCGTCAGCACGGGAGAGTTCTGCAGGTTGTTGGCGCCGTTGTCGCCGTCACCGAGATCGTTGGCCGTCACGCCCTGCGTGCCGAGATCGAGACCGAGACCTTCGTTGTCGTAGACCACATTGCCCAGCACGGCGTTGCTGGCCGTGCTGTTGCCGGAGACATGAATGCCCGAGGTCCAGACGCCGCCCTGCCCGCTGAAGGCGACGGTGTTGCCAGCGCCGGCCGCCGTGCCGCCGATCTGGTTGCTGGTCGCACCGCCTTCGAGCAGGATGCCGTTCTGCTGCATGCCCCAGTTGGCCGTGCCTGTCAGGTCGGTGCCGATGCGGTTGCCTTGGATGAGGGTACCGGAAGAAGCGCCATCCAGTTCGATCCCGACCAGCCCCGC
>JBEANV010000550.1:0-4398 GCA_041165285.1 Pseudomonadota bacterium
TCCAGCGCCTCCCGCTCCCCCAGCTCATGGTCATAGCCCTGCGCATGCAAGGTCCCATGCACCAGCAAATGCGCGTAGTGCTCCTCCAGCGACTTGCCCTGTTCCTTTGCCTCGCGCTCCACCACCGGCCCGCACAGCACCAGGTCCGCGGCCACCACCGGCTCGCGCGTGTAGTCGAAGGTCAGCACGTTGGTCGCGTAGTCCTTCTGGCGGAAGTCGAGGTTCAGGCGCTGGCCTTCCTCGGCATCGACGATGCGCACGGTGATCTCGCCTGGCAGCTCCAGCGCGGCGCGGACGAACCGCGCCACCTTGTGCCGCGGCAGCACCGCACGGTGTCGCGGATCGGCGAATTGCAGGGACAGGCTCAGATCGGGGCGGGCAGCGGGCATGGTGGTTCAGTGCTCGGTTGGGTCGGCAGCGGGACGGGCGGCATCGTAGGCCTCGACGATGCGCGCCACCAGTGGATGGCGCACGACGTCGGCAGAGGTGAAGCGGGTCATCGCGATGCCGCGCACGCCGCGCAGGATGCGCGCCGCGTCGGTCAAGCCGCTGACCTGCCCCTTCGGCAGATCGACCTGCGTGGTGTCGCCGGTCACCACACAGCGCGAGCCGAAGCCGATGCGGGTGAGGAACATCTTCATCTGCTCGGGCGTGGTGTTCTGGGCCTCGTCGAGGATGACGAAGGCGTGGTTCAGCGTGCGCCCGCGCATGAAGGCGAGCGGGGCGACCTCGATCTGGCCTTTCTCGAACGCCTTGCCGACGCGGTCCATGCCCATCAGGTCATAGAGCGCGTCGTAGAGCGGGCGCAGGTACGGGTCCACCTTCTGCGCCAGATCGCCGGGCAGGAAACCGAGGCGCTCGCCGGCCTCGACCGCCGGGCGGGTGAGGATGATGCGCTGCACCGAACCGCGCTCCAGTGCATCGACCGCGCAGGCCACGGCAAGGAAAGTCTTGCCGGTGCCGGCGGGACCGAGGCCAAAGGTGATGTCGTGGCCGAGGATGTTGTGCAGGTAGGTGGTCTGGTTGCGGGTGCGGCCGGCCAGTTCGCTGCGGCGGGTGCGCAGCACGATCTCGGGTTCGGCGCCTGCGTCGGCAGACAGCTCGCCAGCGTGTACCACGCGCAGAGCGGGCGTCTCGTCCCGCAGCGCCTGGACCAGCGCGAGCCGCAGCTCGGACGGCTCGATCGCAGCCGCTGCGCGGTCGTAGAGCTGCTGCAGCAAGGCCACCGCCCGTTCGGCGGCGCGGCGTGCGCCTTCGACCCGGAACGATTCGTTGCGCCGGCGGATGCTGACATCGAAAGCGGCTTCGATCGTGCGCAGATGCTCGTCGAGCGCACCACAGACGTGCGCGAGCCGGCGATTGTCCTGGGGGATGAAAGCGTGTCGCAGGATCACGGGATGAATGTGAACTATGAGGCAAGGGCCGGGAACGTGATTGTCGCTGTCCGTCCGGGTCGGCTGTGGTCCGGCAGAATCAAAAGCTTCGACTCCATTCCTCCGGATTTCACATCTCAGTGGCCACGCCCCCCGCGCCCGCGACAACCGTCCTTTCGCCCGGCTGGCTGACCCAGCTCAGAACCCTCGGCTCCGGGCGTGGACGCCCGCTGCTGCTCGCGCTGCATCCGGCGCGCTGGGGGCTGATGGTGGTGGCCCTGATCCTGATCGGGCTGTGGATGGTGGAGATCGGCGGTCGCGCCAGCCCCGACGGCATCACGACCATCCGCAACGCCGTGGTGGTGCGCGCCCCGACCCGCGAGGTGCCAGTCACCGGCGCAGCGCGCTTGATCACGCTGCCGGACGCTTGGGATTTTTCGCCCAAGTTCACGTCGCCGCTGTGGTACCAGCTGCGCTTCGACCTGCCGGCCAGCACCAACGCGGCAACGATGCAGGGCCTGTATTTCGAGCGTCTGTGTGCATCCTACGAGGTGCGCATCAACGGCTTTCGCCTCGCCGCGCGTGGCAATGTCTCGGCGCCGCAGCCCTTCAACTGCCTGGACCCGGTGCTGATCACGCTGCCACCGGCCCTGCTCAAGCGCACCGACAACCAGCTCGACATCCAGATCACCGCGCAGGTCCGCTCGCAGGTGGCCGTGAGCGAACACGCGGGCTATCTGTCGCCGGTGCGCATCGGGCGCATGGACGCACTGGAAGAGGAGCTGCGCCGCACCCGCACGGTCAACGTCAGCGCCACCCAGGCATTGGCGCTGCTGGTCGGCCTGGTCGGCGCCGCGGCGCTGGCGCTGGCGACGCTGACCCGGCTGGCCTACCTGGGGTATTTCGGCGCGGCCAGCGTGGGCTGGGCGCTGCTGTGTGCCATGTTGACCGGCGCACGGCTGCCGGTGTCGGTGGTGGCGCACGAATGGCTGATCGGCGCGCTGATGCCGCCGGTCGCTGTCGCGGGCATCCTCTCGCTGATGCGTTACAGCGGCATCAAGGTGCGGTGGCTGGAACTGTCTATCGCGCTGCAGAGCATCGTCGTGCCACTGAGCCTGGTGATCGCTGCCCCGGACCGCATCAGCACCATCACCCATCCCTGGATGGTGATTCTGTCGATGGAGGTCACCATCGCGGTGGTAGCGTTCCTTCACCGGGCGTGGAACTATTCGCCGGCTGATTTCTGGGTGGTCTGCTCCGCGCTGATCACGGGCCTGCTGGTGCTGGTCTTCGAGGCCCTGTTCGTGCCGGTCACGCTGCTGCTGCCGGGCAACCACCCCTTGAGCGTCGTGGTCGTGGTGATGTTCGGCGGCATGGTGCTGCGCCTTTACCAGCAACTGCGCGGCGAAGTGATCGCGGCCGAACAGGGTCGGGCGCAGGCCGACCGCCGCGTGCAGGAAATCTCTGCCGACATCGAGAAGAACTACAGCCACATGGCCGAGCTGCGCGTCGAGCAGGTGACGGCCAAGGAACGCAAGCGCATCGCCGCCGACCTGCACGACGACCTCGGCGCCAAGCTGCTCACCATCGTCCACACCAGCGACAACGAGCGCATCGCCACCCTCGGCCGCGAGGCGCTCGAAGAAATGCGGCTGTCGGTGCGCGGTCTGGGCGGGCGCGCGATGCAGCTCGGTGACGCCATCGGCGACTGGCGCAGCGAGGTGATGATGCGCATGTCGCAGGGCGGCGTGGAGCTGGCCTGGAACACCCCCGACGACCTGCTGATGAGCGAGCGCGCCATGAGCGCCCGCGCCTATGTGCAGACCACCCGCATCCTGCGCGAGGCGGTGAGCAACATCCTCAAGCACAGCGGCGCCACGCACGCCGAGATCTCGATCCGCCAGGACATCAACGACTTCGAGCTGACCATTGCCGACAACGGCAAGGGCATCCCGATGGAGCTGGACGGCAAGCTCGACCGCGGCCACGGCATGTCCACCATGAAGGGCCGCGCCAAGCAGTTGCAGGGCCAGTGCCTGGTCGAATCCGGGCCGGGTTACGGGACGACGATTCGCCTGACCCTGCCGCTGTGAGCACAACGACCTGCGATCTTTCACGAAATCCTGTCAATTTCGTTCGCACGTTCATTTTCACCATTCACTGGCCGATAGAGCCGTCACACTGCGATCCGATCGCGTGACCGCTCCCAGGCCCGGCCGAGGAAAGCCCATGAAAACCATTCTGCTGCTCGAAGACCTTCCCGAAATCCGCGCTTGGCTGCGCGCCCTGGTGATGCAGGTGTTCCCCGGCTCGACCGTGGTGGAATCGGCCCGCGTCCACGACGCGCTGCAACAGGTCAACGCCCACCGCTTCGACCTGGCGATGATCGACCTCGGCCTGCCCGATGGCTCGGGCGTCAAGGTGGTGCAGGCGCTGCGCGAGTCGCAGCCGGACGCGCAGTCGGTGGTGGTCACCATCCACGACGACGACGACCACCTCTTCCCCGCGCTGCAGGCCGGTGCCTACGGCTACCTGCTGAAGGAACAGCCGCGCGAACAGCTGATGGAGCACCTGCAGCGCATCAGCCAGGGCGAGCCGCCGCTGTCGCCGTCGATCGCGCGCCGGATGATTTCCTATTTCTCAGCCCAAGCCAACAAGCCGGCGCTGCAGCCCTACCCCGCGGCCGACACGCTGATGCCCAATGTGCAGCTGACCGAGCGCGAGCGCGAGGTGCTGCTGCGGGTCGCCAAGGGCTTCACGCTGCCGGAAATCGGCGTGCAGCTCGGCCTGAGCCGGCACACCATCGCCGACTACGTCAAGCAGATCTACCGCAAGCTCAACGTGAGTTCGCGTGCCGAGGCCGCGCTCGAAGCGCAGCGCCTGGGCCTGTTCCGCCGCTGATGGCGGCCAAGCCGGCGGGTCGCCCCGCGCATAATCGCGCCCCATGATCGGACGACTCACCGGCACCCTGGCGGAAAAATCCCCGCCCCAGATCCTCATCGATGTGAACGGCGTCGGCTACGAA
>JBEANV010000551.1:0-5736 GCA_041165285.1 Pseudomonadota bacterium
GTGGCGGTCTGGGGTCGCCGGCCGGCACCCGCGCAGGCCACCGGCCCGGTGCTGCGCATCGAGGACGGTTTCCTGCGCTCGGTCGGCCTCGGCGCCGACCTGACGCGGCCGGTGTCCTGGGTGATCGACGATCTGGGCATCTACTTTGACGCCACCCGCCCGAGCCGGCTCGAACACGTGCTGCGCCAGCACGACTTCGACGACGCGCTGTGCGAACGCGCCCGTGCGCTGCGCATCGCCATCGTCAACGCCGGGCTGACGAAGTACAACGTCGGCGCGGGCCAATGGCAGCGGCCGGCCACGGCCCGGCGTGTCGTGCTGGTGCCCGGTCAGGTCGAGAGCGATGCCTCGATCCAGTGGGGGGCTGCCAGCATCCGCACCAATGCCGAGTTGCTGCGCGCCGTGCGCGCCGCCGAACCGGACGCCTGGGTGCTCTACAAACCGCATCCCGACGTCGTCGCCGGCCTGCGCCAGACGGGCACTTCGTGGCAGGCCGAATGCGAGCGGCTGCGCGCGCACTGCGACGAAATCGTCACCGATGTGCCCATGCACACGCTGCTGGGCGCCGTGGACACCGTTCATACCCTGACCTCCCTCACCGGCTTCGAGGCGCTGCTGCGCGAGCGGCCTGTCACGACCTGGGGTTTGCCTTTCTACGCAGGCTGGGGGCTGACCGACGACCGCGCCCCTGCCGACCACCCGGCCCGCCAGCGCCGCAAGCGCCGGTTGCTGCTGGACGAGCTGGTGGCCGCCACGCTGATCCTGTATCCCACCTATCTCAGCCGCCATTCGGGCGCTTACACCACGCCGGAGCAGGCGCTGGTCGAGCTGCGCGAATGGCAGCGGCTGGGCGGGCCGCCCGAGTCGGCGCCCGGCCGCGCATGGCGCCTGCTCAAACGCCGTGCGCTGCACACCCTGGCGCAATGCCGTCAACGTTGACACCACGCATGCCAAGCACCGAATCCACCTGCCCGCCTTGGCCGACCGCGTTCCGCGCACTGATCGACCGGCGCCACACCCTCATCCTGCAGGGTCCGATGGGTTGGTTCTTCAGCGATCTGGCTGCACTCCTGGTCCAGCAAGGGCAGCATGTCACCAAGGTGCATTTCAACGGCGGAGACCAACTCTTCTGGCGCCACCCCGGCGCGCTGCGCTTCACCGGCCCTCCCGATACATTGGCCGACTGGCTCCGCGCGCTGATCAGGCGCCAGCGCATCGACGCCGTGGTGCTGTTCGGGCAGATGCGACCGATCCATTGCACGGCGCGCGAGGTGGCCAATGCGCTGGGGGTCGGCATCTTCGTGTTCGAGGAAGGCTATCTCCGCCCGAACTACGTGACCCTGGAGCGGCGCGGCGTCAATGCGCTGTCGCGCCTGCCCCGCTCGGCCAGCTTTTACGCCGAACGCGACCAGCCGCGCCACCCACCACCGCAGCCCACCACCCAGAACATCCGGCGCACCGCCCTGATCGCTGCCGCCTACGGCATCGCGGCGCTGGCGCTGCGCCCCTGGTTTCCGCACCAGACCCACCACCGCTCGCTCAACCCGGTCACCGAGCCGCTGCGCTGGGCGCGCAGCTACGCGCGCCACCTGCGCTACCGGATCAGCGAGCAGGGGCTGCACGGCAAGCTGACCGGTGCCGATCTGAGCAAACGCTGGTTCCTGGTGCCGCTGCAGGTGCAATCCGACAGCCAGGTCACACACCATTCGCGCTTTCCCAGCATCGAGGCCTTCATCACCGACGTGATCACGTCGTTCGCCGAACACGCCCCGGACGAGACAGGGCTGGTCATCAAGCACCACCCGATGGACCGCGCCTACAGCGACTACCGGCGCCACATCCAGCGCGAAGCAGCGCGCCTCAAGATCAGCCACCGCGTGGTCTACCTGCACGACCAGCATCTGCCAACCCTGCTCGACCACGCCCGCGGCGTCGTCACCATCAACAGCACCGTCGGGCTGCAGGCGCTGCACCACGGCGCACCCGTGATCACGCTGGGCGAGTCGGTCTACAGCATGCCGGGGCTGGTCTACAGCGGCTCGCTCGCCGCGTTCTGGCAAGACCCCGGCCAGGTTGACCAGGTGCTGTACCAGCGTTTTCGCCACCACCTGATCGCCCACACGCAGCTCAACGCCAGCTTCTACGCCCAGGCACCCGCACTGCAGGCCCGCCAAACCGGCCCGCACGACCCCTTCCGCCAGACCAAGCGCGCCGAGTTGTCGACCGACCGAACACCCACCCTGATCAGCGACATAGCAGACGCCTGATCGGAGCAGAACGATCGGGACAACGCCAACGCTGTAGAGTTCGGCCTCTTCAGACGCATGAACCCAGGCCCTGTGCCGCCCCCGATGTCCGCTACAACAACAGCTCCCCGCCCCCTGCCCCAGCCCCGCCACGCCAGCCGCCTCCCCCCGCACCTCAGCCCGGAACAGGTCGACCGCATCCGGCTGGCGGCCTATCTGCTGCCCCAGGTCGTGCAGCCGATCGATTACCAGATGGAGCAGAGCGCCGAATCCGACGCCCATTTCGACGGACTCGGACTGATCCTGTTGCAGAAGGCAGTCCCCGGCCAGCGCCCCAGCCGATGGATCGACCCGGCACTGATGACCGAGGCACTGCAGCACTTGAACGTGGTCGGCTCCGGTCAGAGCGTGCGCGCGCTGATGCTGGAGCGCGCGACGACGCTCGACGCGCAAGGCGTCGCCCGGCGCGGCGACGAATGGCAGCGCGAGGCGCGCCAGGGCGTGCAGCTCCACGCCCAGGGCTGGCGCCTGACGGTGACCCACCACCAGCCCGTGCCGGCCCAGGCCGTGTGGGATTTCTTCCGCACTGGTGACAAGCCCGCGCTCATCAAGGCCCTGAGCACGCTGCCCGACTACCCGCACGCCGAAGCGCTCACCGCGCACCTGGAGCGGCTGGTCAACCGCAGCGCCGAGCTGAACCTGTGGCAGATCGGCTCGCTGCTGCCGGCGCTGCAGTCGGAATGCGCCACGTCGCAATCGCTCGACAGCCTGATGACGGCCTGTACCCGTGCCCAGGACCGCTGGGAACACCGCGTCAACGAACTCGACACCATCGAGGGCCTGAGCACCGAGCTGGCGTTCCAGGGCTACCCCGACAGCTTCCCCCAGACCCGCCGTCTGCACCGCAAGGTGACGCTGTTCGTCGGCCCGCCCAACAGCGGCAAGACGTATCAGGCGTTCGAGCGCCTCGCCAAGGCCAAGGCCGGCGCCTACCTCGCCCCGCTGCGGCTGCTCGCACTCGAAGGCCGCGACCGGCTGGCCGCACGGGGCGTGCCATGTTCGCTGCGCACGGGCGAGGAAAGCGTGCCGGCCGACGGCGCCCGCGTCGTCTCCAGCACCATCGAGATGGTCGATACGAACAAGCCCATCGAGGTGGCGGTCATCGACGAAGCGCAGATGATCTTCGACCACAGCCGCGGCTGGGCGTGGACACAGGCCATCGTCGCCGTGCCCGCGGAAGAGCTGCTGATCATCTGCTCGGACTACGCGGTGGAGGCGCTGCGCAACCTGCTCGGGCTGTGCGGCGAGGAATGCACCGTGCAACGCTTCGAGCGCAAGCAGCACGTCGAGCTGCTTCCGGCGCCGGTGTCGCTGAGTGCGCTGAAGAAGGGCGATGCAGTCGTCGCCTTCAGCCGCCGCGACGTGCTGATGCTGCGCGACCAGGCAGCGGCCAACGGGCAGGTCGTCTCGGTGATCTACGGCGCGCTGCCGCCGGAGGTGCGCCGGCGCGAGGCCGAGCGGTTTGCCACGGGCGAGTCGCATGTGCTGGTCGCCACCGACGCGATCGGCATGGGGTTGAACCTGCCGGTGCGGCGCGTGCTGTTCAGCACCATGACCAAGTTCGACGGCCAGGGCGACCGCCCGCTGACCGAGTCCGAGGTCCACCAGATCGCCGGCCGCGCCGGGCGTTTCGGCATCCACGAGGAAGGCTTCTGCGGCGTGCTGAAGGAAGCCGAACCGACGGCGCTGCGCACCCTCAAGGCGCTGCTGCCCAAGGTACCGAAGGCGCCGCGCGACTTCAAGGCGCCGGTCGCGCCGAACTGGTGGCACATCGACACCATCGCCAGCCGGCTCGGCAAGAACCGTCTGCGCGACGTGCTGGGCGTGTTCGTCGAACAGCTCCAGCTCGACAACGCCCACTTCGCCGTGGCGGAACTCGACCAGATGCTGGACCTCGCCGCCCAGCTCGACCAGGTCGCCGGCAACCTGCCGCTGCGCCAGCGCTTCGTCTATGCACAGGCGCCGGTGGACACGCGCACCGATGCACAGGTCAAGCAGTTCCTCGAATGGGCGGGCCACCACGCCAGGTCCGGTCAGGCCGGCGCCGCGTGGTTCCTGAACGATGTGGACGAGCACAGCCGCCTGGAGCGCATGGAACAGACGCTGCGCACCTGCACGCTGTGGCTGTGGCTGGACCTGCGTTTCCCCGGCATCTACGGCCAGGTGGACGAGGTGGTCGATCTGCGTGCTCGACTGAACGACGGGATCGAGCGGCAGTTGAAGGCGAAGAAACCGCTGTGGCAAGCCCGCGGCGGGCGCCGCGGCTGACGCTCAGCGAGGCCGGTCGGCCATCGCCTCGCCGAGGCGGATCGGCCCGGCCGGCCGCCAGGCCGGGTTGAACGCCAGCGCCGGCCCGGCGTCCTGCGCATCCTTGGGAAACAGCATCACCACCGTCGATCCGAGCAGGAAGCGCCCCATCTCCTCACCCTGCTTCAGCCGGATGTCCTGGTCGGCGTAGGTCCAGTCGCGCAGGTGCCCCGGCCGCGGCGGGTTCACCAGCCCGTGCCACACCGTCGCCATGCTGCCGACGATCGTGGCGCCGACCAGCACCAGCACGAACGGCCCCCGCGGCCCCTCGAACACGCACACCACCCGCTCGTTGCGCGCGAACAGGCCCGGCACGCCGCGTGCCGTCGTCGGGTTCACCGAGAACAGCTCGCCGGGCACGTGGACCATCCGCAGCAGGCGGCCGTCGCACGGCATGTGGATGCGGTGGTAGTCGCGCGGGCTGAGGTAGAGCGTGGCGAACAGGCCGTCGTCGAACTGCTTGGCAAGCTGCGCATCCCCGCCCACCAGCGCGGTGGTCGAGTAGCGGTGGCCCTTGGCCTGGAAGATCTGATCGCGCTCGATGCGGCCGAACTGGCTGATCGCGCCGTCCACCGGGCAGATCAGCTCGGCCTGGGCGAGCGGGCGGGCGCCGGGTTTCAGCGCACGGGTGAAGAAGTCGTTGAAGGACTTGTAGCTGGCGATGTCCGGGTTCAGCGCCTCGGCCATGTTCACGCCGTAGCGGCGCACGAAGCGGCGAATGATGCCGGTCGTGACAGCGCCGCGCTCCTTGCCTGCGACCCAGCCGGCGAACGCGGTCAGGGCCTGCTTGGGGAGGAGGTACTGGGGCAGGACGGCTAGGCGGTCGGACATGGGTGGGCGGGTGCGGGAACCAGGGAGCGCGGATTGTATCGACGCACTTACTCGACCAGCACCAGCCCCACCGGCAAGGACTCCCCGAACAGCGCCTGCTCATCCGCTGCATCGAGCTGCACCACCTCGCGCACCATCGCCGACCAGCTCGGCGCTGCGGCGCAGCCGGCCAGCCGTGCCAGCACCTGCGCACGCCGGTCGGGATCGAGGTCGCGCACGCGGTCGCCGGTCATGCGGGCGAGTTGCGCGGCAGCGAAGGCGGCCATGCGGCGGCGTTTCCAGTCCAGGGGGA
>JBEANV010000552.1:0-3565 GCA_041165285.1 Pseudomonadota bacterium
CCAGCGCCTCGGCCTGATCCGCCTTCGACACGTCGAGCCGGAACGCCAGCACCTCGGCGCCGTTCGGTTCACCCAGCGCGGTGACCTCGGCGGCGGCGCGGTCGAGCGCGTCCTGCTGCACATCGGCCATCACGATCTTCATGCCTTGCGCCGCACACAACCGGGCCAGCTCCAGCCCGAAGCCGGACGCCGCGCCGGTCAGCACGGCGGTCTTGCCCATCAGTGATTTCATCGCGGTACCCCTCTCAGACCAGCTTGACGAGTTGCTTGCCGAAGTTCTTGCCCTTCAGCAGACCAAGGAAGGCTTCCGGCGCACTGGCGATGCCCTGCGCCACCGACTCGCGGAACTTGAGCTGTCCGGTCGCCACCGCCGTGCCAAGCTCCTTGAGCGCCTCGGGCCACACGTCCATGTGCTCGCTGACGATGAAGCCCTCGATCTTCATGCGGTTGACGAGGATCAGCGCCGGGTTCGCCATGACCATCGGTTCGCCGTTGTAGCCGGCGATCATTCCGCACAGCGCGATGCGGCTGAAGGCATTGGCCCGCAGCATCACGGCGTCCAGGATCACGCCGCCGACGTTCTCGAAATAGCCGTCGATGCCTTTCGGACACGCCGCCTTGAGTGCGCCGGAGAGGGATTTCAGGTCCGGAAACTGGCGGTAATCGATGCAGGCGTCGAAGCCGAGTTCGTCCGTCACGTAGGCGCATTTGTCCGGGCCGCCCGCGAGGCCGACGACGCGGCAGCCACGCGCCTTGGCGAGTTGGCCGACGACGGAGCCGACCGCACCGCTGGCCGCGCTGACCACCACGGTTTCGCCCGGCTTCGGGTCGATGATCTTCACCAGCCCGTACCAGCCGGTAACACCTGGCATCCCGACCGCGCCGAGGTAGGCCGACAGCGGGATGTGGCGCGTGTCCACCTTCTGCAGCACGCCGCGCTGGGTCGCGTCCACCACGGCGTATTCCTGCCAGCCGCCCATGCCGACGACCGCATCCCCGGCCTTGAAATGTTCATTGCGCGACTCGACCACCTCGCCCACCGTGCCGCCGATCATCACGGCGTCGAGCGGCTGCGGCTGGGCGTAGCTGCGGCCGTCGTTCATCCGGCCGCGCATGTCCGGGTCGAGGCTGAGGAAGTGGTGGCGCACCAGCACCTGACCGTCCGCCAGCGCGGGGACGGGGGTTTCGACGAGGCGGAAGTTGTCGGGGGTCGGCTCGCCTTGGGGGCGGGAGGCGAGGAGGATCTGGTGGTTGGTCAGGCACATGGTGGATTCTTTCGTCAATGCAGGGTGAGCGGGGATAATCCCCGCATCACTGGAGAAATTGAATGGGACACGCCGCACGACAGCCCGCCATGACCGCCGCCGAGTTTCTCGCCTGGGAAGCGGATCAGGTCGAACGGCATGAGTTCGTCAGCGGCGAAGTGTTCGCGATGGCCGGTGCTGGTGCGGGGCACGGCATGGTGGCGGGCAATCTCTATATCGCCTTGCGCCAGCACCTGCGTGGCACGCCTTGCCGAACGTTCATGACCGACATGAAGCTCCATGCGGAGACCTCGGGCAGCTACTTCTACCCGGACGTGTTCGTGACGTGCAGCGCAGGCGACCGAGCCAACCAGATGGTCATGCGCGAGCCGACACTGGTGATCGAAGTCCTCTCGCCCGGAACCGCTGCATATGACCGGGGCGCCAAGTTCGCGCACTACCGCCAGATCGCATCGTTGCAGGAAATCGCGCTGATCGACCTGTCCGGCCGGAGCTGCGACGTGTACCGCCGGCAAGGGGATGGTTTGTGGCTGCTGCATCCGTTCGAATCGGGTCAAGGGGTGGCGTTCGCCAGTGTGGATCTGCGCATCAGCGCGAACGATCTGTTTGCGGAGGTGGATGTGGGCGATCCTCCCGCCGCTGCAGCGACTTGATCTCCCGCCCGGCAGCGGGCAGCCGCTTCACATACTTGAACGTCCCTGTCGCATGGGCACAAAGCTGCCCGTCCGCGCCGTAGACATGCCCTTCGGTGAACGCCATCGTCGCCGAGCGGTGCAGCAGCTTGCCGACCGCCCGCAAGCGCCCTTCGCCGGGACGGAAAAACGAGGTCTTCATCTCGATCGTCACCACGCCGCTTTCGGCCTGAACGCTGCGGGCCGCGTGCGCCATCACGACATCCAGCAGCGTCATCGACAGCCCGCCATGCGCAACGAGGAAGGAGTTCAGCAGCTCGGGTTTCAGCTCGACGTGGATCTCCGCCTCGCCGCCCTCAAAGCGGATCAGCTCGAAGCCCAAGTGTTCGACGAAGGGAATGGTGACGGGAAATTGCATGGGTGGGGAGGGATCACAGGTCAGCCGCCGTGGACGGCACTGACGCCACCGTCCACCGCCAGGATCTGCCCGGTGATGTGCTTGCCCGCCGCGCTGGCGAAGAGCACGGCGGCGCCCTTGAGGTCGTCATCATCGCCCAGCCGGTTCAGCGGAGCCTTGGCGGCCATCTTGTCCTCGCCCACATGGGCCAGCAGCCCGCGCGTCATCTTGCTCGGGAAGAAACCCGGCGCGAGCGCGTTGACCGTGATCCCGTGGCGGCCCCACTCGCCGGCCAGCGCACGGGTGAAATTGACCACCGCGCCCTTGCTGGTGTTGTAGGCGATGGTTGTCATGATCCCGCTGTTGCCCGACAGGCCGGCGATCGACGCCACGTTGATGACCCGCCCCGAGCGGCGCGGAATCATGCAACGCTTGCCCACCGCTTGGCTGATCAGGAACACGGCGCGCACGTTCAGGTCCATCACCTTGTCCCATGCCTCGACCGGGTGGTCTTCGGCTGGTGCGCCCCAGGTGGCGCCGGCGTTGTTGACGAGGATGTCGATGTCGCCGAGGCGCTCGACCGTGTCATCCACAATCTTGGCCACGCCGTCCGCCGTGCTCGCATCGGCGGCGACCCAGCGGGCGTCGATGCCACGGGCCTGCAACTGCGCACAGGCGGCTTCGAGTTCGGCGGCCTTGCGGGCGGTCAGCATCACCTTGGCGCCCGCGTCGCCGATGGCTTCGGCGATCTGAAGACCGAGGCCACGGGAGCCGCCCGTGACCAGCGCGACGCGGCCAGCCAGGTCGAAGAGTTGCGTGATCGGTGTGCCCATCAGAACCACTCCTCTTGCATCAT
This sequence comes from Pseudomonadota bacterium, assembly GCA_041165285.1. Taxonomy (GTDB): domain Bacteria; phylum Pseudomonadota; class Gammaproteobacteria; order Burkholderiales; family Burkholderiaceae_C; genus Sphaerotilus. The sequence continues at coordinate 3,151 of JBEANV010000552.1, forward strand.
CAAACAGGTGTCATCACGTTCGCGCACCACGGCCAGCCACGCCTCGGTGCGCGGCAGTTCGTGGCGGAAGAAGAATCGGCAAGCAGCATGGCGGCCCTGCCCCGCAGCGCTGTCCGTGCCGCTCGCCAAGGCCACATCGAGCCACACCCACGCCAGCACCACATGCCCGAACGCTTGCATGTACGGCACCGCATTCGCCAGCGCCTCCTCCGGCACGCCGCTCGCCCACGCCGCCTTGGTCGCGGCGCCGAGCTTCTGCAACGCCTGCGCCAGCGCCGTCGCGAACGGGTGCAGCGCCTCGTCAGACATCGCCCGCTCGATCGTCGCATTGACCTTGCGCGCCAGCAGCATCAGCCCCGCCCCGCCGTTCATCACCACCTTGCGGCCCAGCAGGTCCAGCGCCTGGATACCGTGC
>JBEANV010000553.1:0-6993 GCA_041165285.1 Pseudomonadota bacterium
TGCAGCAGGTGCCGGGCAGCGTGCTGTGGCTGATGTCGCGCAGCGAGCGTTCGCAGACCAATCTGCGCGCCAGTGCGCGGGCGGCGGGTGTCGACCCCGACCGCCTGGTCTTTGCCCAGCGTGTGCCGCGGGTCGAGGACCATCTCGCCCGCTACCGGCTGGCCGACCTGTTCCTAGACACCCATCCCTACAACGCCCACAGCACCGCGGCCGATGCGCTGCTGGCGGGGCTGCCGGTGCTGACGTGTTCGGGGCAGTCGTTTCCGTCGCGGGTGGCTGGCAGCCTGCTGCACGCGGCGGGGCTACCTGAGTTGGTCACGCACTCGATGGCCGACTATGAGCAGCTCGCCCTGGCGCTGGCCCGTGATCCGGCCCGGCTCGCCGCGCTCAAGCAGCGGCTGGCCGAGCGGCAGCGTGACAGCGCACTGTTCGATGTGGACCGTTTTACCCGCCATCTGGAGACCACCTACATCGCCATGTGGCGCCAGTCGCAGCTCGGCGGTGCGCGGGACGCGCTGAGCGCACCGACCCCATCCGCCTGAGGTCCGGCCGTGTCGCACACCGTTGTCCTGGTGCCCATCTACCAGCCTGTGCTGTCGGCGCTGGAGCAGTTCTCGCTGGACCACTCGCTGCCGCTCCTCGCCGAGAAGGGGCGCGACGTGGTCTTCATCGGGCCGCAAGGGCTGGACCTGGGGTATTACGCCCGGCGCTATCCCGGCATCGGTTTTCACGGCTATGCGCCGAGCTACTTCGGTTCGATTCGCGGCTACAACCTGCTGCTGCTCGATCCGGGGTTCTACGAACGCTACGCCGCGCACGAGTTCATGCTGATCCTGCAGACCGACGCGGTGCTGCTGTCGGACGACCTGGACCACTGGGCGCGCCTGCCCTACGACTACGTCGGCGCGCCGTGGCCGCAGGGCTTGCAGGTGAAGGTGAACCTCGACCGCTTCGAGGGTGGCAACGCCAGGACGGTTCGGGCACTCGTGGGCAACGGCGGGCTGAGCCTGCGCCGGGTGGGCGCGTGCCAGGCACTGCTGCGCGAGTTTCCGCTGGCGGCCGAGCATTTCCGCCTGAGCGGCTCCAGCGAAGACCTGTACTTCGCCGTCATGGGCCTGCTGTCGACCGCATTCGTGCTGCCCAACGAGCGGGTGGCCTCGCTGTTCGCCTGGGAGCTGGCGCCCGAGCACTACCACGCCGTCAATGGCGTGCCGCCGATGGGCGGGCACGCCTGGTGGAAATACAACCCCGAGTTCTGGACCCGGTTTTTCCGGATGCCGCCGCCGTCCGCCGGCCACTCTGTCTCTTCCCCTGAGGAACCACGATGAGCAAATCCCTGGACCTGGGCTGCGGCCTGCAGCCGAAGAATCCATTCAATGCGCAGGAGGTCTACGGCGTCGATGTGCGCGACGACGCCGAGGCGCACATCGTCAAGGCGGATCTGGTGGTCGAGCCGATTCCGTTCCCGGACAACTCTTTCGAGTATGTGACGGCACATGATTTTCTCGAACATATTCCACGCCTGATTTATGCGCCACAGCGCAGAAATGCCTTCGTCGAGGTCATGAACGAAATCCACCGCGTGCTCAAGCCCGGTGGTGTCTTCATGTCGTTCACGCCGGCTTACCCCCATGCAGCGGTATTCCGGGATCCGACGCACATCAATTTCATCACCGAAGAAACCTTCCCGCTGTATTTTGACAACCAGTTGCGCTGGGCCTCGGTCTACGGGTTCAAGGGCAGTTTCGAGATCGTCAGCCAGGAATGGCGCGGGCCGCATCTGCTGAGCCTGCTGCGCAAGGTCTGAACAGGAATCCGACCATGAAAAACGATATTCTGGCGCTGGCCGCCCGCGGAGATATTGCCAATGCCGCGCGGCTCGTGCGCGAAAGTCTGGCCACCGGGGGCGCCGAGTTGCGCGACATCCGCGTGCTCAGCGCGCACCTGCTGTTCCAGGCCGCGCCCTGGGACGAGATCTCGGCGCTCCTGCCCCCCGACACCAACGGCGTGGTCACTTCGGGCCTGCTGAATTCTGTGCGCAAGGGCCGCCCGCTCAATGCGCTGGACGCGCCGATTCCGTGGTTCACCTACCCGGCGATCGATTTTCTCGACGGCGTCGTGCGGCCCGAGTGGACCGTGTTCGAGTGGGGTTCCGGCAATTCCACGCTCTGGTGGGCGGCCCGCACGGCGCACGTGGTGTCGGTCGAGGACGACGAGGCCTGGCACGCCGAGGTGGTCAAGCAGGTCCGGCCGAACAGCGCGCCGCTGTTCAAGCAGGGCGCGGACTACTTCGATGCCATCCGTGCCTATCCCGACGCTGCGTTCGATGTGATCGTGATCGATGGATCCAGCCGCAACGACTGCGCCCGCGCCGCGCCGGACAAACTCAAGCCCGGCGGCCTCATCGTGTTCGACAACGCCGACGGGCAGGAATTCGACGCCGGCCAGCAGTTCCTGATTGATCAGGGTTACTACCGCATCGATTTCTGGGGTTTGATTCCTTCTTACCTCTACAAGAACTGCACCTCGGTGTTTTTCAAGGATCCGGCCCTGCTGCGCCGCGCGACGGTGCCGTCGGTACACCGCTCGTCCGTGGGTATCTCCTGTTTCCAGGCGATGAACCGGACCAGCCGCGCCCCGGAGATTTGACCGGCAAAACCCGTGCTGCTCGGACCGGCAGCAGGGCAGGGGCTGCGGCACCATGGGCTGACACGAACGGACCTGTCCCATGAGCATCCACGATCGAACCGTCAGTCTGGTCACCGGTGGCGCCGGCTTCCTCGGCTCCCACCTGTGCGAGCAGTTGCTGGCCCGCGGACACGAGGTGATCTGCGCCGACAACTTCTTCACCGGCACCCGGCGCAATGTCGAGCACCTGATCGGCCACCCGCGCTTCGAGCTGATGCGCCATGACGTGACCTTCCCGCTGTTCGCCGAGGTCGACGAGATCTACAACTTCGCCTGCCCGGCGTCGCCCGTGCATTACCAGCACGACCCGGTGCAGACGACCAAGACCAGCGTGCATGGCGCCATCAACATGCTCGGACTGGCCAAGCGGGTGCGCGCCAAGATCCTGCAGGCCTCGACCAGCGAGGTCTACGGCGACCCGCAGGTCCACCCGCAGCGCGAGGACTACTGGGGCCACGTCAACCCCAACGGCATCCGCTCCTGCTACGACGAAGGCAAGCGCTGCGCCGAAACGCTGTTCTTCGATTACCACCGCCAGCACCAGTTGCGCATCAAGGTGCTGCGCATCTTCAACACCTACGGCCCGCGCATGCACCCGAACGATGGCCGTGTGGTGTCCAACTTCATCGTCCAGGCGCTGCAGGGCCAACCGATCACGCTGTATGGCGAGGGGCTGCAGACGCGCTCCTTCTGCTACGTGGACGACCTGATCGACGGCGCGCTGCGGCTCATGGGCACGCCCGACAGCGTGACCGGCCCGGTCAACGTCGGCAATCCGATCGAGGTGACGATCCGCCAACTGGCCGAGACCATCGTGCGGCTGACGGGCTCGGCCTCGCCGCTGGTGTTCCGCCCGCTGCCGCAGGATGACCCGATGCAGCGCTGCCCCGACATCACCAAGGCCCGCGAGGTGCTGGGCTGGGCGCCGCGCGTGCAGCTGGAGCAGGGCCTGGCCCGCACCATCGACTACTTCGAGCGCCTGCTCACGGCCAGCAGCGGGCCGTTGCCACACGGGCTGCAGCCGTCCGCAACGCCGACGCCGGCCGAGGCCCTCGCGGCCTGACTCTTTCCCGAACCGATTCGCAGGTGCGCGCATGACCCAGCCATCCCTCTCGGCCTCCCTCCAGATCAGCGAGCGTTTCCTGGGTCTGCCTGACCGCGGCCTGCCCGCCCGCCACAGCACCGAGCTGATGGCCCACGCCCAGAGCGACGCGCTGTTCCACCTGGCCGCCGCCAAGCAGGTGCGCACCCGCCAGTTGCAGGCGCATTTCGGCGGCCGGCGCATCGAGCGGCTGCTGATCTCGGCCAACCTGAGCGGCTTTGCACACCAGCGCGCCGGTTGCGCCGTCGAGTTCCTGCCCAAGGGCTACTTCCAGCCCGCCGATGCGGCCACCCGCGACCAGCGGGTCGCGCACCTGCGCGACGCGGTGGTGATCGTCAACAACAACGACGTCGGGCTGGACAGCGGCGGGCCGGCCTTCGCCGACCTCTTCAGCCGCTGCGAACACACGGTCTTTGCCGCCTGGGATTGGGACAACCACCACTGGCTCGACCTCAGCACGCTGCTGGCTGCGCACAGCGACGTCTACGCGCCCGCTCACCACGAACATCTCTACCTGCTCAGCCGCTACAACGCGACGATCGCCGGCCCGGTCTACTGCGGTTCGGTGCAATGGTCACGACCCTTCCTGGCGCAGCAGTTGCCGCAGATGCTGCAGGCCGAGCGCTCCGACCTGCCGCTGGGCATGCACATTCCCTACGCACCCTTCGCGTTCCGCAACCGGGTGGTGACGACGCTGGGCCAGCATTTCCCCTCGGTCGGCTTCAGCGACCGCAGCTTCCACGTCCGCACGTCCGCCGAGCGCCTGGCCGAGTGGACCGCGCACAAGGCGCACTGGATCGTGCCGGTGCTCAACGACGTGCCGATCCGCATCTTCGATGCGCTGATCTCGGGCGGCATTCCGATCGTGCCGGACGCGCTGCGCCACCTCGCACCGGTGCGCGACATCGACCTGCGCCACATCGTCTTCTACGGCCCGCATGACGTCATCGCGCCGCAGGCCGTGGTGGCGCAGGCCAACGCGCTGTTCGACCAGGGCGGTGCGGACCAGCTCGTCGCACGCCACCGCTGCGCGCTCGACCACCACCACGGCGACCAGAAGATCGAGCAGATGCTCGACGCGGTGCGCCGCCAGTTTGGATTCCTTGCATGACCGAGATCGCTGCGGCGGACGACACGCTGCTGTCGGCCGCCCTCTGGCTGTGCCGCCACCACGGCATCGAGCGCAGCCGCGCCTCGCTGCTGTCTCCGCTCGGGCTGGTGTCGCCGTTGACCACCGAGACCGTGCAGCAGGTGCTGCGCGAAGCAGGTTTCCAGACCTCGCTGGTGCGGCGCGATCCGGCACAGGTGCTCAGCCTGCTGCTGCCGGTGATCCTGCTGCTGCAGGACGGTCAGGCCTGCATGCTGGTCGACCGCGAAGAGCGCGCCACCGGATTGCACTTCCGCATCCTGCTGCCAACGGCCGATGGTACCCAGCCGGTGGAGCGCTGGCTGGATGCTGCCGAGATGCAGGCGCAGTGCAGCGGGCAGGTGCTGATCGCCATGCCGGCGCTGGCTGGCGGCCCGGACGGTGAAGGCGCGTCGGGTCTGGCCGGCCAAAGCCCGGAGGCGGGCCACTGGCTCTGGCAGACGCTGCGCCGCTATGTGCCGTACTACCGCGGCGCGATGCTGGCAGCGATGCTCAGCAATGTGCTGATGCTGTTCACCGGACTGTTCACCTCGGTGGTCTACGACCGCGTGATTCCGCACCAGGCGATGACCACGCTGTGGGCGCTGGCGATCGGCGCGACGATCGCAGTGGTCTTCGACCTCGCGGCGCGCCAGTTGCGCAGCCATTTGATCGACCACGCCGGCCGCAAGGCCGATCTGGCGCTGGGTGCCAAGCTCTTCCGCCAGTCGCTGTCGATCCGTCTGGAGCACCGCCCCGACTCGTCCGGCTCGTTTGCGCACCACATGGCGCAGCTCGAAGTGGTGCGCGAGTTCTCGACCTCGGCGACGATGTCGGCGCTCAGCGATCTGCCCTTCGTGCTGCTCTTCATCGGCGTCACCTGGCTGATGGCGGGGTCGCTGGCGATGGTGCTGGTGGTGGCGGTGCCGCTGATCCTGCTGCTGACGGTGGGGGTGCAGCAGTGGCTGCGCCGCTCGATGACGGCGCAGCAGCGCCAGTTCGCCGACATGCAGGGCCTGCTGGTCGAGACGGTCGAGGGCATCGAGACCATCCGCGCCTGCGGGGCGCAGGGCCATTTCCAGCGCCAATACGAACAGGCGAACGCGGCGGCGGCGCAGGCCTCGCTGCGGGCGCGCACGCTGTCGAGCTGGGTCAGCAACGTCACGATGGTGTCGCAACAGTTCGTCACCGTGGTGATGCTGGTCTGGGGCGTGCACCTGATCCGCGACGGCCAGCTCACGGGCGGTGCGCTGATCTCGGCGGTGATGTTCGCCGGCCGGACCGTGGCGCCGCTGGGCAGCGTGGTGGCGCTGGCCTCGCGCTACCAGGGTGCGCGGGCGGCCTTGCAGATGCTCGACCAGATGATGGCGCTGCCCAGCGACCGCGAACCCGGCCGGCGTTACCTGGCGTCGCCACAGATCCAAGGCGCGCTCGGGCTGCGCGAGGCGAGCTTCGCCTATGGCCAGCAGGCCGCCCATCTGGTGCTCAAGGCCATGGATCTGCACATCCGCGCCGGCGAGCGCGTGGCGATTCTCGGCAAGATCGGCAGCGGCAAGTCCACCGCGCTGCGCCTGCTGGCCGGCCTGTACCAGCCGACGCAGGGTGCAGCGGAAGTCGATGGCATCGACCTGCGCCAGATCGACCCGGCCGACTACCGTGCCCGCGTCGGCTTCGTCGAACAGGAGCCGCGGCTCTTCCGCGGTTCCTTGCGCGACAACATCCTGCTCGGCCGCGACAGCGCCAGCCCCGAGGCGCTCGCCGATGTGCTGCACCTGACCGGGCTGGACCGCATCGCCGCGGCGCATCCGCAGGGGCTGGACATGCCGGTGGGCGAGGGCGGGGCGATGCTCTCGGGCGGTCAGCGGCAGCTGGTGGCGCTGGCGCGCTGTCTGGTGACGCGGCCCTTGATCCTGCTGATGGACGAGCCGACCAGCTCGATGGATGCGCAGACCGAACAGCAGTTCGTGCAGCACCTCAAGCGCCTGCTTGGCCGGCGCACGCTGGTGGTGGTGACCCACCGGCCGGCGATGCTGGAACTGGTGGACCGCATCGTGGTGGTGGACGCCGGGCGCGTGCT
>JBEANV010000554.1:0-16245 GCA_041165285.1 Pseudomonadota bacterium
ACGCCACGAATTCGTGCTGATCGACCCGCAAGCGCGCCGGATCGAGTCGTTTCGCCGCACCGACACAGGCACGGGCGAGGTGCTGAACCTGCCCTGGGTCGATGCGGGGACCGAGGGGGCACAGGGGCTGCCCGGGTGGACGTTCGCGTCGGTGCTGGGCTAGCGTTCAGCCCAAGCCCAGGTGCGCCTGCAGAAAACCCCGCACCACGGCCAGATTTTCCGCGGTCTCGAACTCCGGGCCGCCATGCCGTGCGCCTTCCAGCAGCGTCAGCCGCGCCCGCCCCGCCCCCGCCACCTCGTCGATCCGATCCGCCAGCCGCACCGAATGCTGGTACGGAACGAGGTGGTCGCGGGTGCCGTGCTGCAGCAGGAACGGCGGGCAGTCCGGCTGCAGCCAGCTTTCCGGATTGGCGCGCCGCACGGCGTCCGGCACCTCGCTGATCGGCGCGCCGAGCAACTGGCTTTCCGGTGAGTCGGGCGCGCCGTGGTCGGGCGTGCCGCAGCCGGTCTGGCGCAGGTAGACATCCATCTTCAGGAAGTCGGTCGGCCCGAACCACGACACCACCGCCTGCACGTCGCTGCGCTCGCCGGGGTGGCCGAGCACCAGGTCTTCCAGCGCCGGCACCCCGGCACTCGTGCCGACCAGCGCCGACAGGTGCCCCCCCGCCGAGCCACCCCAGGCCGCCACGCGCCGCGGGTCGATCTGGTACTCGGCTGCATGGGCGCGCAGCCAGCGGATCGCGGCCTTCACGTCGTGGATCTGCGCCGGAAACCGTGCCTCGCCCGAGAGCCGGTAGTTGACCGCGGCGACAGCGTAGCCCTCGGCCAGCATCTGGCGCGGGGCGTTCAGTTGCTGGTCGCGCTTGTCGCCCACCCGCCAGGCGCCGCCGTGGATGTGGACGATCAGCGGGTGGCCGCCCGGCGGCGGGGGCGTGTCGGGCAGGTAGAGGTCGAGCAACTGCCGGGGCGAGGTGTCGGCGTAGCGCAGGTCGAGGTGGGTCATGGGTGTCGTGGGGTCGTGAGGTCGTGGAAGTTCGTGGAGGGATGCCTTGTGGGACGGGGCATTCAGAAGCCCAGCCAGCGCCGCGGTGTCTCCCACCACAGCCTGGCGCGGTCGGCCGGATCGGGCAACAGCCGCTCCACCTGCCGCAGCAGCGGGCCCATGTCGATGCGCTGCGGCGCCCGCAGGAACGGCCAGTCCGAGGCCCAGAAACAGGCATCCAGCGTGAACGCATCCAGCAGGGCGCGCACGTAGTCCAGCGCATCGCCGTGCGGCGGCCGTTCATCCGAGAACTTCTGGAGGCCGGAGAGCTTCACCGCCACCCGCCCGGTGCGCGCCAGGGCCAGCAATGCCTGGAAGCCCGGTTGACCGCGTCCGGCGCCCGGGGTCGGCCGGCCGCAGTGGTCGATGAGGATGCGCGCGCCGCTGTGCAGCAGCATCGGCTGGACGGCGAGGAGCTGGTCTTCGATGACCTGCACCTGCGCGAACAAATCCAGATCGGCCAGGTGGCGCAGCAGCGGGGCGGTGTCGGCGTAGAAGTCCGGCCCAAGCATCGCCACGTTGAGCGCCACGCCGACCACGCCCGCCGCCTTCAGGCGCTGCAAGGTGTCGCGCGTAGTGTCGTGGGGCAGCACCACGATGCCCCGGAAGCGGTCCGGGTGCTGTTGCAGGGCATCGAGCAGACAGCGGTTGTCCCGCCCGTAGCCCGAATTCGGCCCGACCAGCAGCGCGTGGCGAATGCCGTAGCTGTCCATGACCGCGACGTACTGGTCGAGCGTGCCCATTTCCTGACCGGCCGGGCGGTAGGCCACGTCCGGCGCATAGGGGAAACGCGCCGGGTCGAGGAGGTGGCAGTGGGTGTCGATCTTGGGTTCGTCGAAGAGGTGCAAGGGCGCGCTCCGGAGCGGGATGGAGCGTTCAGCTTACCGGGTCCGCAGGCTGGGGCTGGTCCCAGGTGGGGGGCTGGGCCTGCTTTCCAGCCACCGAGTAGAGCGCATTCGGGGCGTTGCGTGTCTGCTGGAACACCTCCAGCGTCTCCCCGCGCATGGCGGCGTAGAGGTGCAGGTTCGACACGCCGACCACCGCGCCGAGCTTTTCCAGCAGAAAGAAGATGACGCCATAGTGGATCAGCCCGCGCCAGTCGCGTTCGCGCACCAGCCGGCGCTCCTCGTCGCTCAGGCCGGTGTCGTGCATCGACGCGGCTTCGTCGGCGAGGAAGCGCACCCGGTGGGCCGGTACGGTCAGGCTGTGCAGGAAGCGGCTCAGTCGCAAGGACTTGACGCTGCGGGCGAGGTTGAAGGGGTAGGTGCCGGCGATGCGCTCGGCTCCGGCGAGCTGCACGCCCATGGCCTGCCGGTGGCGCTCGACCTCGCCGGCCACGGGGGCGCCCGCAAGGTTTTCATAGACCGCCGCCGCGATGCCGGTCATCGACGGCAGGTAGTACGCCTGGTGCACCTTCCTCACCTGCGCGGAGAGGGCGCCGCGCATCGTCAGCCACATCAGCACCTCCGCGCCCTCGAAGCCGCCGAGTTCGGCCAGCTCTGCATGGGTGAGCTGCGCCAGCCGCTCGGGATCCTTCTCGAACAGGTCGAGGAACTGCAGATCCCATGGCGTGTTGTTGAAGCCCGCCCGCTCGCCGTGGACCTGGTGCGACAGCCCGCCCGTGGCGACGACGACGACGCGCAGGTCTTCGGGGTAGCTCTCGATGGCCCGGCGCAGCGCCTTGCCGAGTTTCCAGAAACGCTGCGCACTCGGGATCGGGAACTGCAGCACGCCCATCTGCAGCGGGACGATGGGCACCGGCCAGCCGTCCCCCTGGCGGTGGTCCCACAGCACCGACAGCGGCGAGAAGCAGCCGTGGTCGAGTGGCTTGTCCTGGAAGAAGGACAGGTCGAACTCGTCCGTCATCAGCGACTGGCCGATGTGCGCGGCCAGCGCGGGATGGCCGGCGATGGCGGGCAGGTCACGCGGACCGCCCCCTTCGTCGGCCACCTCGAAACGCTCGCCGATGCCCAGCGCGAAGGCCGAGTAGTGGTCGAAGAAGAACGAGGTGACGTGGTCGTTGTAGGTGACCAGCACCACGTCCGGTTTCTGTTCGGCCAGCCACTGCTTGACCGGCGCGAACGCCGCGAAGATCGGCGCCCAGACCGGGTCGGCCTGCTTGTCCGCATCGAACGCGAAGCCGATGGTGGGGGTGTGGGAGACGGCGACGCCGCCGATGATCGTGGCCATGCGGTGGGTGGTTTCCGGTTTCAGGTCAGTAGGCCGTGCAGGTGAAGTTGGCCGCGTCGTTGACTTGGACCTGCGTCGGGCTGGCTGGGCCGGTGTACTTCGGCCAGTGGCCGTACAGGCACAGTGGACGGGTGCGGCCGTTGGTGGCCACGGTGGCGGCGGTCGTGTTCTGGTCCTTGGCTGTCAGGCTGCCCGGTGCTGTGCCCTGCTCGACCCAGGCTTCCAGCGTGGCGAGCCAGTCGTGGCCGTGGCGGAAGATGCCCTCACCGTGGCCTTGGCCGGGGATCAGGTAGAAGCGCGAGAACTTGTCCACCTCGGCCTGGCCCATTCCTCCCATCAGCTTTTGCCAATAGCTGATGGTGTTGTGCGGTGAAATCGAATCGTCGATCGTGCCGTGTGTCAGCAGCAGCTTGCCACCCTTGGCGGAGAACTTGCTCAGGTCGGTGCTGGTCGCGTCGGTCCAGCTCGACACCTGCTGGATGCGCGTCACCCACAGCGTCGGGTCGAAGGCCAGCGGGTCGGCGCTCATGTTCTGGGTGATGAAGCCCTGGATGCCGCTCTTGGCAGGGAACAACTGAAAGGCCGTGCCGTCGGCCACGAACGGGATCTTGGCCAGGTCGGCGGTACTGGTCTTGCCAAGGTGGTTGCCGATGAAGTGACCGCCCTCCAGGATCGGCCAGCGCGGGTACGTCGTGCTGCCACCCGCGAAGGCGAAGGTGAACTGGACTGGCGAGGCGATTTTTTCCACTGCAGTGAGCTGGGCGTCGGACAGGCAGGTGTCGCCGGTGTCGGTGCCATCTGCACAGCGCAGCGCGGTCTTGACGCTGGCGATCGTCACCTTGGTGTTGCAGCCGCGCACGTCGCTGATGATGCCGTCCACGACGCCGTCCAGGCTGTCGCACTGGTTCTTCACGTAGGCGACGAGGTTGGCAACCTTGGCGGGGTTCATCCACGCCGCGCTGGCCACGCCCAGCGTCTTGCCGTAGACCGCCTGCGCCTGGGCCTGCGCGCCAAGCCACATGTTCAGCACGTTGTACGCCGGGTAGTGCGAGACCACGCCGTCGTAGTCGTCCGGGTAACGCTGCGCGGCGTCGAAGCCTTCATGGCCGCCCTGCGATCCACCAGCGAAGTAGATGTACTTCGGCTTCTGGCCATACATCTTCTGCGCCAGGAACTTGGCGACATCGACGGTCTTCTTGATCTGCCACTGGCCGAAGTTCATCAGCTCTTCCTGCTTCAGCGCGAAGCTGGAGTCGAACGGCGGCTTGCCGGCCGAGTTGTGGCCCGAGTCACTGCCCAGCGTGACGTAGCCACGTGCCAGTGGCGTCGGCACGTCGACCGGGGCGCCGGAGAACGCGGTCAGGCCGGTGACGACCGAGCCGTTGGTGCCGCCGCCGCCGAACTGCAGTGCGCGCTGGTTCCACGACCTGGGCAGATTGACCTGGAAACGGATCGCCGACGCGGTGGGGTCGAGCGGCCAGATGTTGCCGGTGACCTTGCAGTAGTCACGGGCGGTGCTGGCCGTGTCGGTGTCGGTCACGTCCACAGCGGCCAGCACGCTGGCGCCCCCGGTCGTGAGGCCGATCGACGAGGCCGGGACTGTCAGGCCGACCAGGCTGGCGCACGACAGCTTCTGTGCGACCACCGTCAGCGTGGTGGGGGTGGTTGCCGTGGCAGCCGAGTCGCCACCGCCGCAGGCGGCCAGTGCGGCGACCACCAGGGGGGTCAGGGCAAGTTGGGGCAGGGTCTTGTTCATGGCAGTTTTCGTGGTTGATCAGCGCGCGCCGATGTGCTTGGCGATGAGTGCCTTGGCGTCGTCGAGCATCTGTGTGCCGGGTTGGCCCTTGCCGTTCATCTCGGCGACCCAGGCGTCGGCCAGCGGTTGCCCGGCCTTCTTCCAGGCGACCAGCTCGGCGGCCGGAATGACGTTGGTGGTGTTCTTGGCGGTGAGCTTCTTGCCCTCGCCGTCGGCGGCGAGGAAGGACTTGCCGATCTGGCCCGACAGGGCCTGGCCCGAGTTGTTGTCGATGACTTTCTTCAGGTCCGCGGGCAGCGACTCGTACTTGGCCTTGTTCATCGCGAAGATGAAGGCCGAGGTGTAGAACGCCGCTTCCGCCGGGTCGGTCTCGGAGTGGAACTTGACCAGCTCCTGGATCTTGACCGACGGCACCACTTCATACGGCACCACCGCCCCGTCGATCACGCCCTTGGACAGCGCATCCCCCACCTGCGGCACCGGCATGCCCACCGGGGTTGCGCCCAGCAGCGCCAGGTACTTGTTCGTCATGCGGGTCGGGGCGCGCAGCTTCAGGCCCTTCAGGTCGGCCATCGTCTTGATCGGCTTGCCCGTCATGTGGAACACGCCGTCGCCGTGGACATGGAAGGCCAGTGGCTTCACATCCTTGAATTCGGCCTGGCTGTGCTTCTGCGTGTAGTCCCACAGCGCCTTGCTGGTGGCCTCGGGGTTCTGCATCATGAAGGGCAGCTCGAACGCCTCGACGCTCGGGAAACGCCCGGCCGTGTAGCCCGGCAGCGTCCAGACCACGTCGGCCACGCCGTCCTTGACCTGGTCGAAGAGCTGCGGCGGCGTGCCCCCCATCTGCATCGACGGGAAGATCTGGCACTTCATCCGGTTGGCGCTTTCCTTGGCGATCTTCTCGCACCAGGGCTGGATGAACAGCGTGCTGGCGAAGCTGGTCAGGGGCAGGAAAAAATGCACCTTCAGCGTCACCTCCTGGGCCTGGACGGCGGCGGGCAGCGTCAGCGCGGCGGTGGCCAGGGCGGCGAGCAGGGGCTTGAGTCGGAACGTCATCGTCGGTCTCCTTCTGGTTTGGGGAAAGCGGGGCGGGGCGCCGGTCAGTCGATCAACCGGCCAGCCGGTGAACGAGCCACAGCGTCAGCGGGGGGAAGGCGATCAGCAGGGCCAGGCGGATGGCGTCCGTGATCAGGAAGGGCACGACACCCTTGTAGGTTTCCACCATCGGCACGTCCTTGGCCAGGCCGTTCATGATGTAAACGTTGAGCCCGACGGGCGGGAAGATCATCCCGATCTCGCAGACGGTGAGGATCAGGATGCCGAACCACAGGGCCTTGTCCGCCATGTCCAGGCCGAAGAAGTCCATGCCCATGACCACGGGGAACAGCGTCGGCACGGTGAGCAGGATCATGCTCATCTCGTCCATCACGCAGCCCAGCAGGATGTAGAACACCATGATCCCGGCCATCACGACGACCGGCGAGATCTGCAGGTGCGAGACCATGTCGCCGAGCTGCGCCGGCAGTTGCGACAGCGCCAGCGACGCGTTGATCATGTCCGCGCCGATGAAGATCAGGAAGACCATGCCGCTGGTCTGCGCGGTGGTGCGGATGCTCGACAGCAGCCGCTCGCGGTCCATCTCGCCGCGCAGCAGCGTGATCGCGAAGGTCAGCACATTGCCGATCGCTGCACCCTCGGTGGCGGTGAACAGGCCGCCGTAGATGCCACCGAACACCACCACGAAGATCGCCGCGATCGGCCAGACCTGCAGCGCCGCGCTCAGCACCCGCTGGGCGGAGGCGGCTTCGGCGGCCGGCGCCTGGTCGGGCGAAACACGCACCACCACGGCGATGGCGATCAGGTAGCCGATGGCCGCCAGCAGCGCCGGCACATAGGCGGCGAGGAACATCTTGGTGATGTTCTGTTCCGTCAGGATGGCGTAGACCATCAGCGTGACGGACGGCGGCAGCAGCACGCCCATCGTTCCGCCCGTGGCCAGTGCGGCGGTGGCCAGTCGGCCGGAGAAGCCGATGCGGCGCATCTGGGGGTAGGCGACCTGCGCGATGGTGGCGGTGGTCGCCACGGTCGAGCCGGAGATCGAGCCAAACGCCGCACAGGCCATCACGCCGGCCATCGCCATCCCGCCGCGAAAGCGCCCGAGCAGCGCGTTGGCGAAGTCGAACAGCGCCTTCGACAAGCCGCCCTGCACGCAGAACGCGCCCATCAGCATGAACAGCGGGATCACGGACAGGTCGTACACCGACACCCGGCCATAGACGGCGCCCTTCAGGTGAGCCAGCAGCGGCAGCCAGCCCGACAGCGCCAGGTAACCCAGCGCCCCTGGCACGAACATCGAGATGGCGATCGGCACCCGCACCGCCATCAGCACCAGCATCCCGGCGAACATCGCCAGCCCGATCGACAGTGTGCTCATGCTGCAAGCTCCGTGGCGGGGGCGCGCAGCAGGCCGAGCGTCTGGTGTGCGCCGATCAACACGCACAGCGCCAACCCCGGCAGCATCAGCAGGTACGGCCACGACAGCGGCAGGCCCATCAGCATCGACGACTCCTGCGATTCACGCATCGCCAGCCCGCCGGCCGCCACCCGCCACAGCACCAGCGCAAGCACGAGCGTGTAGAGCAGCGTGCCCATCGCATCCATGCGGCGCTGGGTGATGGGGCTGGCGTTGGCGGTGAAAAAATCGACGATGAGGTTGCCGCGCTTGAACTGCGTGTAGGGCAGGAAGGACGCCACCACCACGGCGCTGCCAAGCTGCACCAGCTCCACGTCACCGAGGATGGGATGGGCGAAGAAGGCCCGCCCGAACACGCTGATGACCGTCATGCCGGCCATCGCCACCAGCACGAGTCCGCCGATGGCCGCGCTCAGGTCGCACAGCCGCTCCAGTCGGCGATGCGCTGCACCGCCCGCCTGTTCATCAGGTGTCATGTCGTCTCCTTCATTGATGTGGATCAATCGCTAGCGGCGACTCTAGGTTTTGGTGCCACGCGGGAGGAGATGTCACGGTGCTGGTCGTGATAACCGGGGGTTATCGCCAGGTGCCCTCGGTCGGGTGTCGGCGCTACGATCCGGCGCCATGAAACTCAACACCTTGCAGGCATTGATCGCCGCGGTCGAGGAAGGCAGCCTGCGGGCGGCGGCCCGGCGTGTCGGTGTCTCGCAGCCGGCGCTGACGAAGATGGTGCGCGAGCTGGAGCGCGAGCTGTCGGCGACGCTGCTGACCCGATCGACCACTGGCGTCGTGCCCACCGCGCAAGGCAAGGTGCTCTACGAGCGGGCTTGCGTCGCCGTGCGCGAGCTGTCCGGCGCGGTCGAGGAGATCAGCCAGTTGGGCGGGCACATGGTGGGCGAGCTGCGCATCGGGGCGGTGCCGATGGCGGTGATGCTGCTGATCCCGGAGACGGTGCGCACCTTCAGCCGCGAGTTCCGCGACGTGCATCTGCAGATCCGCGAGGAGCTGTACATCGAGCAGCTCACCAACCTGCGGCGCGGCGACGTGGACATCGCGCTCGGCCCGATCCCCGATCACCTGCCGCTGGGCGAGTTCCACGCCGAGGTGCTGATGCCGGTGACGATGGTGGTGGTGGTGCGGCGTGGCAGCCCGCTGGCCGGGGCGCGCTCGCTGGACGAACTGCGCGAGGCACGCTGGGTCTACACCGGCATGTCAGGCATCACTGGCTATGCACGCCGCCTGTTCGAGCAGCATGGCCTGCAGCCGCCGCAGGTGGGCGCGACGGTGAACTCGACGCTCGGGCTGCTGTCGCTGATCGGCAGCGGCGACTACGTGGGGCTGATGCCGCGTCCGCTGGTGCTGCACCCGGCGGCGGTACCGTTCCTGGCCATGCCGCCGCTGGTGGATGGCACGCTGGAGCTGTCGATCGGCGCGATCACTCGTACTGACACGGCGCTCAAGCCGGCCATGCGCCACTTCATTGCCCACCTGTACCGGGCGGCGCACCAGATCGGCCGCATCGGCTGAGGGTTGATCCGAATGCGGTCTACTGGCCTGCTGGCATGATAGGCAGACCAGTTTACACCTGCCACCCCATGAAACTCATCGCCCGCGTCCCTGGTGACAAAGGAGACATCGCCAAGCGCACCGTCAAGGAGCAGATCAGCGACAAGCTCGCCTACATGATCCACTCCGGCCTGCTGCGTGCCGGCGACGAGTTGCCCTCCGAGCGCGAGCTGGCGGCGACGCTGGGTGTTTCGCGGGAAACGGTGCGTGCCGCCATCGGTGTGTTGCAGGCGCGCCAGATGATCGAGGTGAACCAGGGCGCCCGCACCCGCGTGCTCGGCCCCGGCCCCATGCCGCTGCACGAGTCGGTCGGCGTGCTGGGCGGGCTCCGGCACCGCTCGCTGGAGGAGGTGACCGAGGCCCGCGCCGCCGTCGAGGTGCAGGTGATCCGGCTCGCCGCCCAGCGCATCCAGCCCGCGCCACTGGCCCGCTTGCAGGCGCTGGTCGGGGAACAGCGCACGATGCTGGACGACCCGGTGCGCTTCCAGATCTCCGACCAGGCGTTCCACGGCATCCTCTACGGCGCCTGCGGCAACGGGCTATTGGCCGACGTGGTGTCGGACTTCTACGGCTATGCGCTGGAATTCCGCCGCCTGGCGCTGCAGCGGCCAGGGGCCATCGCCCACAGCGTCGCGGACCACGAACGCATCGTCGCCGCACTGTGCGCCGGCGACCCGGACGCGGCGGCCACCGCGGTCCAGCAACACCTCGACCACGTCCACCGCGGCACCCGCGACGTGATGGCCCCCTGACCATGAAGAAAGGTTCCCGATGAAGATGCTGTCCCGACGCCAACAGGCCGTCACGCTGCTCGGCAGCCTGCTGCTGACCATGGCGATGACCCCCAGCGCCCACGCCCAGGAGTGGCCGACCAAGTCGCTGCGCCTGCTGGTCGGCTCGTCGCCCGGCGGCGGCACGGACGTGATGGCGCGGGCCGTGGCCGACAAGCTCGGGCCTGCGCTGAAGCAGACCGTCGTCGTCGAGAACCGGCCCGGCGCCTCGAACACGCTGGCCGCCGACGTGGTCGCCAAGTCCACCGACGGCCACACCATGGTGATGGGCGTGTCCACCGCCCACGCCATCGCGCCGCACCTGCTCAAGCTGGCCTACGACAACGAACGGGATCTGGTGCCGGTCGCCTTCGTCGGGGCGGTGCCCAATGTGCTGGTCGTCCACCCCGGGCTGGGCGTGGGCAGCGTGGCCGACCTCGTCAAGCTGGCGAAGTCGCAGCCCGGCAAGCTCAACTACGCCTCCAGCGGCAGCGGCAGCACGCAGCACATCGCCGCCGAGCTGTTCAAGGACGCCACCGGCACCTTCATCACGCACATCCCCTACCGCGGCAGCGCGCCGGCCCTGATCGACCTGATGGGCGGCCAGGTGCAGATGAGCTTCGACACGCTGGCCTCGGTGATCGGCCACATCCGCAGCGGCAAGGTCAAGGCACTCGCCGTGGCCGCCGCCCAGCGCAACCCGCAGTTGCCCGACGTGCCGACGCTCGCCGAGGCGGGCGTCAAGGGGGTCGAGATGAGCGCCTGGTACGGCGTCTACATGCCGGCCACGACACCTCTGGCGGTGCAGCAGCGGGTGCATGAAGAGGTCAACAAGCTGCTGCCCCTGCCCGACACGCGCACCCGGCTGGCCGCCATCGGCTCCGACATTGCGCCGATGAGCCAGACCGAGTTCGCCGCCTTCCACACGGCCGAGAACAAGCGTTACGCCGAGGTCATCAAGAAACGTGGCATCCGGCTGGACTGAGAGACCTGAACATGACTGCTTCCACGCTGCCTGTCGTCGCTCTGACGCTGGGCGACCCTGCGGGCATCGGCCCGGAGTTGATCGCACGTCTGCTGGCCCGGCCGCAGACCACGGCGCAGGCCAACATCGTGCTGGTCGGCGACCGCTGGCTGTGGGACGAGGGCCAGCGCATCGCCGGCACGGCGGTCGAACTGGCGCCCGTGGCCTCGTTCGACGAAGTCCGCGGGCGCCCCGACACGACGAGGCCCGCTTTCCTGGCGATGGACACCGTGCAACCCGGGCAGGTGCAGCGCGGCCAGGCGCAGGCGGCCGGTGGCGCGTCGGTGCTCCGGGTGCTGGACCGCTGCATGGACGCGGCGCGGGCCGGCCAGATCGACGCCATCACCTTCGCGCCGCTGAACAAGCACGCGATGAAACAGGGCGGCCTGCGGCACGACGACGAACTGCACCACTTCGCCGAGTACCTGGGCGTGACGGGTTACTTCTGCGAGTTCAACACGCTGCGCGGCCTGTGGACCTCGCGCATCAGCTCGCATGTGCCGCTGAAGGACGTGCCGAAGTACATCGAACGACAGCGCATCGTCGAGGCCACCACGCTGATCTACCGCTCGCTGCAGGCGAATGGGGTGCCAGCCCCGCGCGTGGCCGTGGCCGGCTTCAACCCGCACAACGGCGACGGCGGCACCTGCGGCCGGGAGGAAATCGACGTGATCGCGCCGGCCGTGGCCGAGTTGAATGGGCTGGGGATGCCGGTGGTGGGGCCGTTTTCGCCCGACACCATCTTCCTGCGCGGACGTGACGGCGAGCTGGACGCCATCGTCACGATGTACCACGACCAAGGCCAGATCGCCCTCAAGCTGATGGGTTTCAGCCAAGGGGTCACGGTGCAGGGCGGCTTGCCCGTGGTCATCACGACACCGGCCCACGGCACGGCCTACGACATCGCAGGACTCGGCCGCGCCAACGCGGATGCCATCGCCAACGCCTTCGCCATCGCTGCCCGCATGGGCCGCGCCCGCGCCGGCTAGGCCGGTTCCGAGGTTCGGATTTCCAGGTTGTCGATCAACCGCGTTGCGCCCAGCTTGGCGGCTGCCAGAGCCACCAGCGGCGTGCCGGCGATCAGATCAGCCTCGGTCGGCGTCAGCAGGTCGGCACGGCGGCGCAGCGTCATGTAATCGGGTTTCCAGTCGCGGGCGGCCATCGTCGCCATGGCGCGGGATTCGATCGCCGCCACGTCCTGTTCGCCGGCCTGGACCGCCGCCTGCATCGCCTGCAGCGCGATCGACAGTTGCACAGCCTCGGCGCGCTCGGCCTCGCTCAGGTAGCCGTTGCGCGACGACAGCGCCAGGCCATCCCCCGCCCGCGCCGTGTCGCCGGCGATGATGCGCACCGGCATCGCGAACTGCTCCACCATGCGCCGGATCACCATGAGCTGCTGGTAGTCCTTGCGCCCGAACACGGCCACCGACGGCTGCACGCACTGCAGCAGCTTCATCACGACGGTACACACGCCCGTGAAGAACCCCGGCCGGAAATGCCCTTCGAGCAGATCGGCCAGCGCCGGATCGGGCGCCACCTTGAACGTCTGCGGCGCGGGGTACAGCTCGCGCTCGTCGGGCGCGAACACGATGTCGCAGCCGGCGCCTTCGAGCAATTCGCAGTCACGTGCCAGCGTGCGCGGGTAGCGGTCGAAGTCCTCGTTCGGGCCGAACTGCAGGCGATTCACGAAGATGCTGGCGACCACCGGCACGTCCGAGCCGACCAGTGAACGCGCCTGCCGGATCAGGCTCAGGTGGCCATCGTGGAGGTTGCCCATCGTCGGCACAAAGGCGGGGCGGGCGCTGTCGGCCAGTGCGGCGCGCAGTTCGGCGAGGGTGTGGAGAACACGCATGGTCATGGTTTCGGGCTGGGACGTCGGGGTCAGGCGGCGGCGTAGGCGTGGGCGACCGGGTCGGGGAAGCTGCCGTCCTTCACGGCGGCGATGTAGCGGCGCAGTGCGTCCTCGATGCTGCCGCCTTCGGCCATGAAGTTGCGGACGAAGCGGGGCAGCTTGCCGCGGGTGACGCCCAGCATGTCGTGCAGCACCAGCACCTGACCAGCAGTGTCCGGGCCGGCGCCGATGCCGATGGTGATCATCGCGGGGTTGTCGGTCTGCACGGCAGCGGCCACGGCAGTCGGCATCAGCTCCAGCACCATCATCGCCGCGCCCGCGTCGGCAAGTTCCTTCGCGTGGCGCCGCAGAAGGGCTGCGCTGTCGGCATCGCGGCCCTGCACGCGGTAGCCGCCCAGCGCATGCACGCTCTGCGGCGTCAGGCCCAGGTGCGCACACACCGGCACGCCCCGATCGACCAGGTAGCGCACCACCTCGGCCGTCCAGCCACCGCCTTCGAGCTTGACCATCTGTGCGCCGGCCTGCATCAGCGCGGTGGCCGAGGCCATCGCCTGTGCCGTGCCCTGCTGGTAGCTGCCGAAGGGCAGGTCGGCCACCAGCCAGGCCGCGCCACCGCCCTGCAGCCCGCTGGCCACGCAGCGCGTGTGGTAGACCATCTCGTCCAGCGTCACCGGAATGGTACTGCTGTGGCCCTGGAGCAACATGCCCAGCGAGTCACCGACCAGCAGCGTGTCGAGTCCGGACTCGTCCGCCAGACGCGCGAAGGTGGCGTCGTAGGCGGTCAGCATGGTGACCTTCTCCCCTCGTGCGTGCATCGCGCGCAGGGAATGCAGGGTGGCAGGCTTGCGGCTGTTCGGGTTCGTGGCGGGCTGTGCGTGAGAACTCATCCGGGTCTCCAGGCGAATTTTTTTCAGGTTTGGACCCCTGTTTTGAAGAGGTCTGGTGCATTCTAGTCAGCGTTGCTGCACCGCAGCAGTGATACTTTCAGGCCGCGCCAAATGGCATCCACTGTCCCTCCACTGCCCGATGTTCTCACCATGACCGTCGACAAGCCCTTTGCACCAGCCTGTGACCGCAACCGCGAACCCATCCTCGCGGTGCTGAAGTCCTTGCTGGCCGATCGACGTTCGGTGCTGGAAGTGGGCAGCGGCACCGGGCAGCACGCGGTGCATTTTGCTGCAACGCTCCGGCACCTGCGCTGGCAGACATCCGATGTGCGCGCGAACCTCCCGGGCATCTGTCTGTGGCTCGCCGACGCGGCGCTGCCGAACACACCCGCGCCGCTCTGTCTGGATGTTGCCGGTGCCTGGCCGACGGTGCAGTACGACGCCGTCTACACCGCCAACACCCTGCACATCATGGGTTGGCCGGAGGTGCAGGTGTTCTTCGAGCGCGTGGCCTCCGTGCTGATGCCGGGCGGTTTGGTGATCGCTTATGGCCCGTTCAAATATCTGGGTGCGCACACCAGCGCCAGCAATGCTGCCTTCGACGTCTCGCTGCGTGCGGGTGATCCCCAGCGTGGCGTGCGCGAATTCGAGTTGATCGATGCGCTCGCCCGCGCGGCGGGGTTGGCGTTGGTCGAGGACCGGGCAATGCCGGCGAACAACCGGTGCATCACCTGGCAACGGATACCGGTGGGCGATTAAGGGGCGGTCATGCCCTGGATCAGCGCCAGCACCTGCTCGGCGGTCTCGGTCGGTTTCTCCAGCGCGAACAGGTGGGTGCCTTCGATCCACTCGAAACGCTCGCGCACCAGCGCCCGCGTTGCCGCCAGCCCGACTTGACGCACCTCGCGCGACTGCGTTCCACCGATGAAGGCCACCGGAAAGCGCGGCGGATGGCGGCGCAGCACGTCAGGCAGGTTGTGCGCCAGCGTGTTGTAGATGCGAGCCTCGACCTGCCGGTCGAAGGCGAGCTGCACGCCGCCTTGCGGTGTGGATTCGAGCCCGGCGTGCAGGTAGTCCTCCAGCGCGTGAGGATCCCAGCGGGCAAAGACGTGCTTGGCGGCGAAGTGGGCCCGGGCCTCGTCCACGGACTCCCAGTGGTGGCGCCGACGCGCCGCGATCTTGCCCGGCGAGACACGCTGGATGAGCCGCGTCGCCTTGGCGACCCGGACGCTGTGCGCCTTCCAGCCGGCCAGCACCGGCGAGTCCAGCAGCACCACGGCCCGCGCCAGGTCCGGCCGCTTCAGCGCCGCTTTCAGGCTCAGGAAGCCCCCCAGCGAGTGCCCGACAAAGACCACCGGCGCGTCCAGCGCCAGTCCGTCCACGAAGTCGATCAGCTGGTCGCGCAACCGCGGCCAGTTGCTGGTCACTGGGTAACGCGGGTCATGGCCGTATTTCTCGACCGCCTCGACCCGCCAGCCCGCCGCACGCCAGTGTGCGAACAGCCGGGCGTACGTTCCCGCAGGAAAGCTGTTGCCGTGGCTGAAGACAATGACGCCGAGCTGCATGGTGGTGGCTCCTGGCTGGGTCAGACGATGCGCTCGCCCGGGTGGGTGATCTTGCGCATGGATTCGTAGCGCTCGGACTCCTGCATCAGCGGGAACTCGGCGGCATCGCCGTTCCACGCCGGGTCGTCGATTCCCTCGAACACCTCGCGCAGGCGCTGGCCCCAGGTGTCGTGGATCATCTTGAAGTAGGGGTTCTTGTCGTCGATGCAGACGATGCGGTCGGCCTTCAGCTCGCCGTTGCGGTAGACCAGCAGATCCAGCGGCAGGCCGACCGACAGGTTCGATTTCAGCGTCGAGTCCATCGACACCAGCGCGCATTTGGCGGCCTCGTCGAGCGGGGTGTCGGGCGTGAGCACGCGGTCGAGGATGGGCTTGCCGTACTTGGACTCGCCGACCTGGAAGAAGCACGTTTCGCGGGTGGCTTCGATGAAGTTGCCGGCCGAATAGACCAGGAACAGCCGCATCGCCTCGTCGCCGATCTGGCCGCCGAAGATCATCGAGCAGTTGAAGTCGATGCCAGCGTTCTGGAGCGCCTTGCCGTCGGTTTCGTAGACGCGCCGCACCGCCGAGCCGAGCACGCGGGTCGCGTCGAACATGCTTCTGGCGTTCCAGATGGTGATGGGTTCGCCGCCGTCGGCCGCGGGGATCTTCTCGGTCTGCAGGATCTCGCGCACGCACTGCGAGATGCTCAGGTTGCCGGCCGACAGCAGCACCATGGAACGGTCGCCGGCCTTCTCGTAGACCATCATCTTGCGGAAGGTGCTGATCGCGTCGAGCCCCGCGTTGGTGCGTGAATCGGAGAGGAACACGAGACCGGCGTTCAACCGGATGCCGACACAGTACGTCATGGGGTGCGGGTGGCGAGAGCCTGGAGTTGATAGAGCGCGTCGAGCGCGGAGCGAGGGGTGAGGGTATCAGGGTCGAGTGCGCGCAACGCTTGCAGCACCTCGTCGGCGAGCGGGTCCACCGTCTCGGGTGCGACAGCCGGCGGCGGAGCCGGTGGTGCGAATGCCGGCTCGGGGGGCGGGGCGAACAGGTCGATCTGTGCTTCCCCCGCGTGCTGCTGCGCTTCGAGCGTGTCGAGCGTCTGTTTGGCCTGCCGCAACACCGCCGACGGCAT
>JBEANV010000555.1:0-3062 GCA_041165285.1 Pseudomonadota bacterium
GATCTCGGTGCTGATGATATTCGAATCGAGATCTTCCCGCGTGACACGCGGCGCGACGTTGGCGCCAGCAGCGACGATCTCGTTTTCCAGTTCTTGGCTCATGTGAGCTTCCTTGAGGTCAGTTTGCGAAATTTCGCAAGTTGCTGTTCAGCGCTCGCCTCGGGCGAATGCCTCCAGCGCCGACAGCACCGTCTCGCCGGCATCCGGGTTGCGCTTGATGAGCAAGTCGGCGAAGATCTTCACCGCCTCGGTCTCGGCCGCCAGGCGGTCGGTCTCGGGCATCAGGCGCTTGGCGGCCGCGTGGGCCTTGTTGAGGCTGTCGGTCAGGCTCGCGATCGCCTTGGTGGCCTCCATGGGGTTGATGCCCTCGTCCGCCTCCAGCTTGTCGAGCAGCGCACCGCAGCGCAGCACCACTGCAGCCGCCACGCGGCCCATGGCCTGGTCAAAGCCGCCGCCGGCCACGATCAGGCTGGCGGACTGGTAGCGGTCCCAGTCGTCGCCGGACTCGGCCGCCTCGGCTTTCCAGCGCCGGGCGGTCTGCACCGGCACGCCGGTCTGCTGGGCGGCCTGCTCGATGGGCAGGCCGCCGAGGAATGCGGCGCGCAGGCTCAGTCGGGTCTCTTTCGGGTGTGCCATGGTCATTCCCCCGGCCACGGGGCCGTGTTGCGCGCGACGTCGCGGCCGCGCTCGGTGATCTGGGCGGTGTCGTCGAGCACCTTGACCATGCCGACCTCCTGGAGCCAGCTCAGGTCTGCACGCACAGCGTCACGGCTGGCAGCCACGTTGTGGACCTGCTCCAGGTCACGCTGCAGGTCGCGCACCGTGGCCTGGCTCATCGGTGCGAAATAGAGCGACGCGAGCACGCTGCCGCGACGTCTGCGAATGGGGTCATGCACTGGCATGGTGTTCTCGGTCGTTTCGGGTCAGAACCCGGTGTTGGGGGTGCGCATCATCTTGTTGAGGATGGCGCGCTGGGAGTTGTTCACCTGCTCGACCGTGCCGGCCAGGTGATGCAGCACACGGGCCAGCTCGTCGATGCGCGCGTTCGTCTTTTCGAGGTCGTCGTGCGTCAGGGCGCGCTCGGTGATGGCCTCGACACGAGCGAGCCTGTTCTCAAGGCGCTTGAGCGCCGCAGCGGTCGCCTTCTCCAGCTCGGCCACGCGCTGGTCGCCCGCCTTGCGGCGGTTTCCGACCATCACGCTGAGCGTGAGCACCAGGTTCACGGTGGCGATGCTGGTGACGATGATCTCGTAGGGGGTCATCGTCATGGCGCCTGCTCCTCGTCCTGGCGGTGCTGCGTCATCTCGATGAAGTCGATCAGCGCATCAAGCCGGGTGCGGCACTCCTCGTACTGCTCACCCGCCGAGATGATCCAGGCCGCTATCTGGCTTTCGCTCGATCGCTCACCGGCTGAGGGCGTACTGTGGGCACTGGAGGCAGGGGTGGCATCCGCTGCATCAGCGAGGCTGGCGGTGTGCTCTGTGACGAGCTGCTCGGTGTAGTCGACGCTGATCCCTGGCGAGCCGTCGAGCATGCGCAGAGCACCGCTGCGCAAGCAATCGCGGCCATTCGATGTGGCAGAGGCAATGGCATGTTTTCGGTCCTGTGCAGCGGCATGGAGCTGCTGCAGTTCAGTGGTCAGGCGGGACTGCACGGCGTCGGATGCAGCGCGGGATGTGCGCTCCTGCTCCAGTGCGGCGGTCAGGGTCTCAACCTGCTGCCGTGCTGTGATGGATGTGGCGATCGCGTCATGCTCGGCGGTGCGCTCGGCGGCAGACGGCGCTCCGGCAAACCAGCCGGCACCGAATCCCAGCGCGGCGGCGATCAGCGCCACACCGAGGCGGGACTGGATGACCCAACCAAGGATGGCCAGCGCGGCCGTCATCGCGTACCCCCAGAGGACCGGATGTCGAGCACAGGCCCCCACGCGGCGTAGCGCGGCTGCAGCTCGATGAGGATGCGCTTCGGGTAGCCCAGCGACTCGGCGCAGTGGCTGCGGTGTCGCCGGGCGCGGCCACAGGCGGCATCAACAGCAAGTCGGTCTGTCGATCCCGCCACGCGGGCTTCAGCTTGCCAATGGCCCAGGCCGCCGTTGTACGCACGCAGCATGGCCCAGGCCTTGCTGTAGGGGTCCATGCTGCCCATGCGCCCCAGCTGGTTCCACAACCAGCGGTCGTGGCCGACCAGGGCACGTAGGGACCAGACCGGATTTCGTGGCATGCACTGGGCCGGCGTCATGTTGTTGAGGCTGCACCACCAGCTGGATGTCCCAGGCATGAACTGACCCAGGCCCTGGGCTCCGACAGGGCTGACTGCATCCGGATTCCACGTGCTCTCCTGATGCACCTGTGCAGCGAACGCAGGGACCGGTGCATCCAGACCCCAGACCGTGTGTGCAGCTCGGGTCAAGTCGCTGCGCCAGCGCTTGGCGTTGGCGGGCAGCGGCGGATCTGGCCGGACGATGATCGTCGTGGTGGTGCTGTGGGTGATGTTCGTGATGTTGACCGGTGCCGGGGCGGGCGCGGCCGATGCGGCCTCGGCAACTGCATGCCGAGCCGCTTCCGCTGCGCGCACTGGGGTGATGTTGATGGCCCAGAGCACCACGGCCGCCCCGATCACGTACATCACGGACAGCACGATCATCCAGTCTCGGAAGCGGCGGCGGAACGTCGTGTCGATGCGATCCAGCTCCTCGCCGATCTCACGCGACTGGTTCGGCGTGGCCCCGATGTCGTATGCGCGGCGGCCCAGCATGTCAGGCCCCCAGGCCGGTGGCCAGCATGGCGGCCGCGACGATGATCGCGCGCCGCAGCATGGCGGATGCCATCAGCACGCACAGCGTCATGTGGTCGGCGCCTTCGCGGATGTCGAGCAGCGCGTCGGGCCGGGCGTACGGAAACAGTGCCCGGTCGATCCAGTAGCCGGCCACGGCCGCAGTGGCGACCAGGCTGAGCTTGTAGACC
Source organism: Pseudomonadota bacterium (assembly GCA_041165285.1). GTDB lineage: Bacteria > Pseudomonadota > Gammaproteobacteria > Burkholderiales > Burkholderiaceae_C > Sphaerotilus. The sequence continues at coordinate 2,964 of JBEANV010000555.1, forward strand.
GACACCGGCAACTGCTGCGGCGCGAGGGTGAAGGTGGCCGCGCTGAGCAGGATGGCCAGCACGAGCCAGCTGATCATCCGGGGCGCCCAGCGCGGGCGG
>JBEANV010000556.1:0-2996 GCA_041165285.1 Pseudomonadota bacterium
CAAGAAGTTCGCACCTACACGCTCGGCCACGCAAGCGGGCTCCTGGACGCGGCTTTCTCCTTGGACGAGTCTGATGAAGCGGAGGGCAGGAACCCGATCAGTAAGCGGCCAGCCGTCCCACCTTGCCAGCCTGACCCAGATCAGGGGCCGTTGACCTCGTCGACAGTTTCGCCATCGTCGTAGTACGCACCGATGGCCCGATCCAGCCGCTTGAGCAGCGCGTTGAGGGTTTCGCCGTCTCGGCGTACCAGCATTGCCAAGGAGTTGCTGCCGTCGGCGGCGGTGGCCGCGCATTCGTGGGGAGGCAGGGCTCCCAGCGTGATCTCGCCGCCGTCCTCGATCAGTGCTTCAATGTTCTTCATGGCGCGGTCGTCGTGGACTCTGGTGCACGCCAGCAATGCGGCAGCAGTTCGTCGATGCGACTGTTCAGATGGGTGGGCATGCGTTCGAGGACATCGCTGAGGTAAGCCCATGGTTCATGCCCATGGAGCCTGGCCGACTGCACCAGGCTCATCACCACGGCGGCGCGTTTGCCGGCCAACTCGCTGCCGGCGAACAACCATGCCTTGCGTCCCATGGCCCATGGGCGCACGAGGTTCTCGAGGTGGTTATTGTCCACCGGCACATTGCCGTCGAGCAGGTTGCACGTCAGCGCAGTCCAGTGGCGCAGGCTGTAGTCGATGGCTTTGGCCGTGGCGCTGCCATCGGGCACACGCCTTCGCTCCAACGCCAGCCAGGTGTGCAGTTCCTCCCACAGCGGCCGGGTCGCACTGCCGCGCAACGCCAGGCGCTCATCGGGCGTGCGCTGCGCGAGTTCGCGCTCGACGCGGTAGATCGCAGCGATGCGCTTGAGCGCCTCGGGCGCGACCGCGTTCGTCGCCCCGTCCAGCAGCAATTCGTCGAACTTGCGCCGTGCGTGCGCCAGGCAACCCGCGGCGATGCGATCGGGCACAGCGGAGATCACGCTGTCATAGGCCTTGTACTCGTCGCGCACCAGCGTGCCGCGCCAAATTCGCTCCCTCGCATCGTCGTCGCCGCCGTCGCCCAGGAAGGCCCGAGGGAACTGCGCGCCGCGCCCGACGCAGAAGTCGTAGATCACCCCGGGCACCGCATCGAAGGCCCCGCGCGCGTAGCCCCACACGTAGGCTCGCTTGGTCTTGCCCGCCCCCGGGTCCAGCCTCGCCACCGGCGTCTCGTCGGCGTGCAGCACCGAGGCCGCCAACACGAAGCGCTTGTGCGCCTCGTACAGCGGCTCCAGCGCCGCGCCGGCCCGCCCGGACCACGCCGCCAGGGTCGAGCGCGGCGTGTGCACGCCCGAGCGTGCGTTGATCGTCTCCTGCCGGTAGTACGGCAGGTGGTCCACGAAGCGGCTGATCAGCGTGTGCGCCAGCAACCCCGAGGCGGGCATGCCGCCGTCGATGATCTGGGGCTCGGCCGGCTCTTGCACCAGGCGTTCGCAGCAGCGGCACGCCCACTTGCCGTAGATGTGGCGGTGCACGAAGAACTCGGCCGGGACGATGTCCAGCCGCTCGCTGATGTCCTCACCCACGCGCTGCATCGGGCGGCCACAGTCTGGCGTCGGGCAGGTGGTGTCCTCGGGCTCATGGTGATGTTCCACCCGGCGCAGGTGATCGGGCAGCGGTTGGCGCCGCGGCTTGCGCTTGGCCATTGCATTGGGCAGCGCTGCGTTCTCGCCGCGTGCCTGCTGCAGCTGCGCCAGCAAGCTGGCCTCGTCCTCGGTCAGTGTCTCCTCGAAGAGGGCACGCTGCTCGGCGCTCATCGCCTCGGTCTTGGCACCGAAGCGCCAGGCCTTGTGGCGTGCCAGCTCGAAGGTGAGCTTCTCGATGCGCGTTTGCTTGAACAGGTTGTCGCGGGTCAGGCGTTCGATGCGTTCTTCTCGCTGCTCGATGTGCCGGTCCTGCTCGCGCAAGCGGGCGAGCATCTGAGTTGCGAGCGAGGCGACGACCTCGGGCGCCAGACCTTGCAGGTCTTCGGCCTTGAGATCGTGCAACTCGCGCATGCCGTCATCTTGCCAACGCACGGTGGCGGTGTCACCCGGACTTGTCCTGTCAACGGCTGCGCCGTGTCTACCGCCCAGCAATCTACAGTCGTGTGATGACGCTCATCTCGGGCAGGCGCTGCCAGGGCAGACCGACCACCAGAGCATCGAACTGCGCTTGGCTCAGCGCCAGCGGCTCGGTGCTCGACGCATCGCGCGGCCAGACGAAGCGGCCAGCGTTCAACCGGCGCGCGGCGCACCACACGCCGAAGCCGTCGTGCACGAGCAGCTTGATGCGTGTGGCGCGTGCGTTGGCGAACAGGTAGCCGTGGTGCGCTCGCGCACTGCCGAGTGCATGCACGACGTGGGCCATCAGGCGCTCCGCACCGGCACGCATGTCCAGCGGCTGCGTGCACATCCACAAGGCATCGATGCGGATCACCGCAGCAACTCGCGCAACCAAGCTGAGCAGTCGCCGGCCGCCGACAGTGGCCACAGCACGTTGACGCTGAGCGCGCCTCGCTTGAGTTCGATGCGAATGCTCTCCCTCGGCGCGGCAACCTGGGCCTGCGGTGGTGCCGGCAGCGACAGCGCGACGAACTCCGGCGCCTTCTGCGCAGGTGGTACCGCCAGCTTCGCCGTGCCAACCCCACGGCCGCGCCGCCACTGATGCACCAGCTTGTCGTTCAGCTCGAACGAGCGCGCCACCGCCGCCACCGATGCGCCAGGCTCGGCGCATGCAGCCAGAACCCGTTCCTTGAACTCCAGGCTGTGACGCCGCCGTGGCGCTTCCTTGCTATGCATTGATGTCCATCTACGGTTAGATGGACAGCATCGTCTCCGGCCCAACCTCAGCGATCAAGGTGGGATGGCTGGCCGCTTACCCCGATCAGCGCGTGGGAGCGGGTTGACCTCAAGGTCATCGGCTTAGGTGAGGCGCTCGCTCACGACGAAGCGGTCCTGAGCCAGGTGCTGCCAGAGCTTCTTGTCGAGCAGA
>JBEANV010000557.1:0-9520 GCA_041165285.1 Pseudomonadota bacterium
GCCCGTCGGCAAGCTGAAGCTGGTCACCTCGGAGACGCCGCTCAAGCGCGGCGAAGACGGTCTGTTCCGTGGCGCGGCTGGCGAGCTGGACGCCGACCCCGCTGCGCAGGTGCAGGACAGCGCGCTGGAAAGCTCCAACGTCTCCGCTGTCAGCACGATGGTCGCCATGATCGCCGCAGCCCGGCAGTTCGAGGCCCAGATGAAGTCGATGCAGACCGCCGAAAAAGACGAACAGCAGGCCCAGCAGCTGCTGTCCATGAACTGACGTCCCCGACGTATCCGAACAAGGAACCCCCACCATGATGCGCTCCCTGTGGACCTCGAAAACCGGGATGGAAGCCCAGCAGACCCAGCTGGACGTCATCTCGCACAACCTCGCCAACGTCGCCACCAACGGCTACAAGAAGTCGCATGCGGTGTTCGAGGACTTGATGTACCAGAACCTGCGCCAGACCGGCGCGTCCAGCAGCGAGCAGACGCAGCTGCCAACCGGCCTGCAGGTCGGCCTCGGCGTTCGCACGGTCGCCACGTCGCGCCAGTTCAGCCAGGGCGGGCTGCAGCAGACGACCAACTCGCTCGATGTGGCGATCAAGGGCAACGGCTTCTTCCAGGTCCAGATGCCCGATGGCACGACCGGCTATACCCGCGACGGTGCCTTCCAGCTCAACGCCACCGGTCAGCTTGTCACCAACAACGGCCAGCTCGTGCAGCCCGGCGTGACGATTCCGCCCAACGCGCAGTCGATCACCATTGCGCAGGACGGCAAGGTCTCGGTGGCCATGCCCGGCCAGGCCGCGCCCCAGGCCGTGGGCCAGCTCACGCTGGCGTCCTTCGTCAACCCGGCTGGCCTGGAGCCGCGCGGCCAGAACCTCTTTACCGAGACCGCGGCCTCGGGCACACCCGTGGCAGCCGCCCCTGGCTCGGACGGCATGGGTGGGCTCTCGCAGGGCTTCATCGAAACGTCCAACGTCAACGTGGTGGAGGAGCTGGTGGCGATGATCCAGACCCAGCGGGCCTACGAGATCAACTCCAAGGCCATCACCACCTCGGACCAGATGCTGTCGCGTCTGACACAACTGTGAGTCGGCGCATTGGTCTGGCGGTGCTGGTGCTGGCGTGCGCCTTGTCCGGCTGCCGGCTCATGCCCACCGTGGCCAAGGTCGATCTGGCACCCACCGAACCGGTGCATCCGTACCCGACCGTGCGGCCCATGGCCAACAACGGCGCCATCTTCCAGCACGCCCAGTACCGCCCGCTGTTCGAGGACCACCGTGCCCGCCTGGTCGGCGACACGCTGCTGGTGCAGATCGTCGAGCGGGTCAGCGCCAGCGCGCGCTCGACCAGCAATGTCGAGAAGAAGGGCTCGCTGTCGGGGGCGATTAGTGCTGCACCTCTGCTGCCAGCGTCGGTGCTGGGCAAGCTCGGCGTGGGTGGCGAGAGCGCCAACACCTTCAGCGGCAAGGGCGGCACCGAGAACTCCAACAACTTCAGCGGCACCATCACCGCGGTCGTGGTGGAGGTGCTGCCCAATGGCCACATGGTCGTCTCGGGCGAGAAGCAGATCGGCGTCAACGACAACGTGGACGTGCTGCGCTTTTCGGGCCAGATCGACCCGCGCTCCATCCAGCCGGGCAACACCGTCGCGTCGGCCCAGATCGCCAATGTCCGTGTCGAGCAGAAAAGCCGGGGCGGCCAGGCCGATGCCCAGCAGATCGGCTGGCTGTCGCGGTATTTCCTCAACCTGATGCCGATCTGAGCGATGGCCATGTACCTTCCGAACTCCCGATCGACCCGCTGGCTGTGGATCCGCCTCGGCTGCTTCGCGGTGCTGCTCGGGGCCATGGCACCGTTGCAGGCCGCGGTGCGCATCAAGGAGGTCGCCAGCGTCCAGGGTGTGCGCCCCAACCAGCTGGTCGGCTATGGGCTGGTCGTTGGTCTGGATGGCACCGGTGACCAGACCACCCAGACCCCGTTCACGACGCAGAGCCTGAACGCGATGCTGCAGCAGCTCGGCGTCACCATCCCGCAGGGCACCGGGATGCAGCTCAAGAACGTCGCCTCCGTGCTGGTGACGGCCACGCTGCCCGCCTTCGCGCAGCCGGGCCAGCCGCTCGACATCACCGTGTCCTCGCTCGGCAATGCCAAGAGCCTGCGCGGCGGCACGCTGATCGGCACGCCCCTGCGCGGCGCCGACAACCAGATCTACGCGCTGGCCCAGGGCAACCTGATCGTGGCGGGTGCCGGGGCGTCTTCGGGCGGCTCCAAGGTGCAGGTCAACCACCTGCTCGCCGGGCGGATCCCGGGGGGCGCCACGGTCGAGCGGGCGGTCAGCAACCCGCTGGCCCAGGGCGAATTCCTGCAGCTCGACCTCAACAGCAGCGACTTCAACACCGCCCGCGAGGTGGCCAAGGTCATCAACGCCCGCTTCGGTGCCGGCACGGCCTCCGCGATGGACGGGCGCGTGATCCGCGTCAAGATGCCACCGACACCGGACCAGCGCGTGAGCTTCATGGCCGACATCGAGAACCTCTCGCTGGAGCAGGCAGCGCCCGCGGCCAGGATCGTCGTCAATGCCCGCACCGGCTCGGTGGTGATGAACCAGGCCGTCACGCTGGGCGCTTGTGCCGTGGCGCACGGCAACCTGTCGGTGTCCATCAGCACGACGCCCGTGGTCAGCCAGCCGGGCCTGCTGTCGGGCGGCCAGACCACCGTGACCGAGCGCACCGACATCCGCATGCAGCAGGACGGCGGCGCGCTGGTGCAACTGGCTGCGGGCACCAGGCTGACCGACGTGGTCAAGGCACTCAACTCGCTGGGCGCATCGCCAGCGGATCTGCTGGCCATCCTGCAAGCCATCAAGGCCGCTGGTGCGCTGAGCGCCGAAATCGAAGTCATCTGAAGCGATCCATCTCGATCGCAAGGAATCTCACATGCAACGCCCGTCTTCCACCCAGCAACTCGCCGCGGGCGGCGCCTCGCTCGACGCCTTGCGTGGTGCGGCGGCACGCAATCCCGCGGACACCATCAAGGAAGTTTCGCGCCAGTTCGAGGCCTTGTTCATGCAGGAGCTGATGAAGAGCATGCGCGCCACGACGATGGACAGCGGCATGCTCTCCAACTCCGCCACCGCGATGGGCGGCGACATGCTCGACCAGCAGTACGCGATGCAGTTGTCCGGCCAGCCCGGCGGGCTGGCCGCGGCCATCGCCCGGCAGCTGGAGCGGCAGATGGGTGTTGCCTCGACGGCAGAAGCCGTGCCGGGACAGCCACGGTTTCTGCCCTTGCCGGGCATTCGTGGCGGTCCTGGCACGGCCGCCGGCAACGCCGTGTCGGCGCTGTCCGACGCGACCGAGTCCGAGGCAGGTGCCTCCGCCACGCCCTATGGCAGCAACGCCCAGCAGTTCGTCGCCACCCAGGCGCAAGCGGCCGCCAGGGTGTCCGCCGAGAGTGGCATTCCGGCCGATTTCATGCTCGCCCAGGCGGCGCACGAGACGGGCTGGGGCCGGCGCGAAATCCGTGGCCGGGACGGCAGCAACTCGCACAACCTGTTCGGCATCAAGGCCGGCGCGGGCTGGAACGGCCCGACCGTCACCACCACCACCACCGAGGTGATCGACGGCGAGCCACGCAAGGTGCAGGCGCAGTTCCGTGCCTATGGCTCCTACGAGGAGAGCTTCCGCGACTACGCGCGGCTCATCGGGAACAGCCCCCGTTATGCCGCTGCCCGCCGTGCGACCGACGACCCGAGCGCCTTCGCCCGCGAACTGCAGCGCGCCGGCTACGCGACCGACCCGGACTACGCCGCCAAGCTCACCCGCGTGATCCAGACCACGCAAAAACTGCAGCGTAGCCTTGGGCGCGCTGCTCAGCCTGCCGATATACAGGCCTAACCAACCAAAACACCAAGCCGACCACCATGAGCACGAACTCCTTGATGAACCTGGGTGTGCAGGCCATGTTTGCCGCCCAGACCCAGCTGAGCACCACGGGCCACAACATCGTCAATGCCGCCGTCGATGGCTATTCGCGCCAGTCCGTCAAGCTCACCACGGTACCCGGACGCAACTCCGGCGTCGGCTACATCGGTGGCGGTGTGGCCGTCAACACGGTCGAGCGGGCGGTGAACCGCTTCCTCACCACCCAGAACAACCAGACCCAGTCGCAGGCTGCCGCGGACAACACCCGCATGGGCATGCTCAGCCAGCTCGAAGGTGGCTATGAACTGGGCGAGCTGGGCCTGGGCCAGGCGGCGTCCAAGCTGTTCGCGGCCTTTGGCGACATGGCCGCCGCCCCGAAGGACGAGGCCGTGCGCGAGGTGGTGCTCTCGGCGGTCGAAACCACGGCATCGCGTTTTCGCAGCACCGGCGAGCGTCTGGCCACCCTGCAGACCGCCACGGCGCAGCAGCTCAGTGACGAGGTGTCGGTGGTGAATGGCCTGACCGGCCAGATCGCGGCGCTCAACCGCCAGCTCACCGGCACCGGCAACGCCAAGGCCCAGCCCAACGACTTGCTGGACCAGCGCGACGAGCTGATCGCGCAGCTCAGCCAGCACATCGAGGTGAGCCGGGTCGACAACCGCGGCCAGGACGGCAAGCCCGACGGCTCGGTGAGCCTGTTCGTTGGCGGCGGCCAGTCGCTGGTGCTGGGTTCGGACAGCTACGAACTCAAGACCGTGCCGGACGTCAGCGTGCCGGAACAGGTGCGCATCGCCATCAACCTGAACGGGCATGACCGCGAGATTCCGCGGCACACCTTCAGCGGCGGCTCGATCGCCGGGCTGCTCAAGTTCCAGGACGACGACCTGGGGAGTGCCCGCGTCGAGCTGGGCCAGCTGGCCGCGGCGCTGGCTGACAGTGTCAACACCCAGCACGCCAAGGGCACCGACCTCGACGGTGACGTTGGCCAGCCGCTGATGCTGGTTGGCGATCCGGTGGTGGCTGCTTCGGCACTCAATGTCCGCGACAGCAATGGCGAGTTCGTGGCCAAGGTGAGCATCAGCCGGGTGGCGGGGCAGGGCACGCAACTCAAGGCCAGCGACTACACCCTGCAGCTGGACCCCTCGGACAGCACGCGCTATCAGATGACACGCCTGTCGGACGGCACAGTGTTCGGTGGACTGGCCAATGGTGCGCAGGTGGATGGGTTCACTTTCGATGCCGGCACCGCCCCGCTGGCGCCACAGGACAAGTTCTTGCTGCAGCCCGTGAGCGGGGTGGCCGACTCGGCTGGGCTGGGCATCAGCGACCCGCGCAAGCTGGCGGCGGCGGGGGCCTTGGCCTCCGGCTCGGGCAACACCAATGCGCTGGTGATGCAGAACCTCGCCAAGGTGACCGTTGTTGAAGGCAAGACCTTCAACAACGCCTTTGCGCGGGTGATCTCGGAGCTGGGGGTGCGGGTGCAGCGTGCGACCTCGGATTCCGAGTCCTCCGGCAATGTTGCGGCCCTGAGCAAGGAACAGCTCGGCTCCGAGACCGGCGTGAACCTGGAAGAAGAGGCCGCCAGGCTGCTGCAGTACCAGCAGAGCTACCAGGCCGCGGCCAAGGTGCTGATGACGGCACAGAAGCTGTTCGACACCATGTTGTCGATCGCGGGCTGACACCTTGGCAGCAGCTCTTTCTGATTTGAACCGGAGATCGACATGACCCGACTAGCGTCCGCGCTGAGCCAGCAGACCGGCCTTTCCTCCCTGATGCGCCGCCAGCAGGATCTCGCCAGATCCCAGGAGCGCATGGTCAGCGGCAAGCGCATCGACCGCGCCAGCGATGACCCGGCCGGTGCCGCCCGCGCCGAGCGTGCGCTGGCGGACCAGACCCGCAGCGAAGGCCTGCTGCGCTCGGTCGGTGCCAGCCGCAATGCCATGTCGGTGGTCGAGTCGTCCATCGGGGACGCCGTCGATTTGGTGCAGACCGCCCGCGAGGCCATCGTCGAAGCCGGCAATGGCGCGTTCAACACTGCCGACCGCGCTCTGCTCGCCGATCGCCTGAAACAGATCAAGGGCCAGCTGTTGTCGGTGGCGAATACCGACGACGGTACAGGCCACTTCGTGTTTGGCGGGCAGGGCAGTGACCGCCTGCCATTTGTCGACTCGGGTGTCGGTGTCGAGTACCAGGGCGGTACGGGCAAGGCCGAAGGGTCGCTGTCCGAGGAGCTGCCGCTGGCGGTCGACGGCGAGGCGCTCTGGCTGCAGGCGCGCACCGGCAACGGCGTGTTCGAGACCGACCGCCAGGTGGCCGCGACCAGCACGGCCTGGATCAGTGCCGGCCAGGTCAGCGATCCGGCGGCACTGACGCTGACCGAAGGCCAGCGCTATGCCGTGACCTTCGACACCGCCACGCGCTACAGCGTCAGCCTCGTGGCCAGCGACGGCAGCAGCACGCCGTTTCCCGATGCGGCCAACAGCGCCCACGACTTCGTTTCTGGCGCCCCGATTGCCGGCCTGCCCGGCATGAGCGTGGGCATTTCCGGCAAGGCCGTGGCGGGCGACAAGTTCACCGTCGAGCCGTCCAGCCCGAACCTGAGCGTGTTCGACGCGATTGACCGGGTGATCGATGAGCTTGGCGCATCGGCGACGACGCCGCCCAACGCGGGTGACCGCTTGCAGGCCGTCAACCGCGGCCTGCGTGACCTGGACCAGGTGCTGGGCAATCTGCAGGTGGTCCGTTCCCGCTCGGGCGAAACGTTGAATCGCCTCGACGGCCTTGACCAGCGCACGCAGGACCGCGTGCTGAGCGACAAGGCCACACGCTCGGATGCGGAAGACCTCGACATGACCCAGGGCATCTCGGACTTCACCACCAAGCAGACGGCCTACCAGGCAGCGCTCCAGTCGTACTCGATGGTGAGCAAGCTGTCCCTGTTCGACTACATCAGCAACTGACGCGGCGCGTGTCCCCCACCATGCAGTCCCCGGACGCTCCCATCCTCGGTCAAGTGGCCTTGAGCTACTGTCCGATCATCGACAGCCACCGCAACGTGATGGCCACCCGGCTGTCGGTGTTTCCGCTCGGGCATGCCCGCAGGCTGCCGGTCGGGGAGTTGCTCACCGCTGTCAGCCAGGTCTGGCCGGCCGATGGGCCGCAGGTCGTGCTGTCGGTGCGCCTGGAGCGCCTGCTGGCCGACCTGCTGATGGTGCAGCCCTCATCGAACGTGATGATCGAGGTGCCGAAGTTCATGGCGTGCGACCCCGTCCACCGGGACGCGATCCTGCAGCTGGCGGACAACGGCAACACGCTGTTGCTGTCCGGACGGCCGGACCAGCCGCTGCCACGCGAACTGCTCGGTGCCTTCAAGTACGCCATCATCGATCTGGCCGACGAGCGTCGCCTGGATGGCGGACCGGTCCCCGCCGGGGTGACGCGCTCGATCGGCTTCTTCCAGGAAGGGGTCCAGACGATCGAGCAGATGGAAGGTGCCTTTCGGCGGGGGGCCGTGGCCGTGCTCGGTTGGCCGGTCGAGGAGACCATCACGGCGCCCCGGTCCGGCGGTTCCACGCGGCCGGACCTGCAGGTGACCTTGCAACTCATCAACCAGGTCCACCAGGAAGCGCCGCTGGCTCAACTGGAGGCGACACTCAAGTTCGACCCCGCGCTGGCCTTCAAGCTGATGCGCTACATCAATTCCCCGGTGTTCGGCCTGACGGTGGAGGTCACCTCGTTCTCGCAGGCGGTGATGCTGCTCGGTTACCAGCGGCTCAAGCGCTGGCTCTCGCTGCTGCTGGTGACGGCGGGGCATGAGAAGAACCAGCGGCCGGTGATGTACGCCGCGGTGCGCCGCGGCCTGCTGATGGAAGCGCTGGCCGGGGAGGGCAGCAGCGCCGATTTCCGCAACGAGATGTTCATCTGCGGCGTGTTCTCGCTGCTCGACCGCATGTTCCAGCGCCCGTTCGACGAGCTGCTGCGGACGCTCCCGGTGCCCGACGGTGTCTACCAGGCGTTGGCCGAGGAGCGGGGGCCTTACCACCCGGCGCTTGACCTCGTGCGCACCCTCGAAGGGGGCAGTGGCCACGACGTGCGCGAGAAGGTGGCAGCGCACGATGTCCAGATGCGCCACGTGAACCGCGCACTGCTGCACGCGCTGGCCAGCGCCTTCCAGCTCGGTTGAGCCCGTGCCGGCCCCGGGCGCCAGGGCCCGGTGCTTACACTGGTGGCATGAAGCTGCCCCATGCCTTGCTGGATGCGCTGGTCGAGTCCGTGCTGGTCTTTGACGACTCGGCGCGGCTGGTCCATGCCAACCAGGCAGCCCTGCGCCGCCTGCCTTGCGAGCCCGGCATGAACCTGGCCGACCTGGGGCCTGCGCTGGGTCAGCCGCTGCAGGACCGTCTGCGTGCGGTGCTGGCGGGTGGGCGTGTCGAGGCTTACTTTCCCCCTGGGGCCAGTGCGGGGTCCGCGCCGTCGCTGTCGCGGCTGGACAGCGGTCCGTGGGTGCTGTGCCTGCCGCCGGAGAGCGCCGCTGCTGCGCCGCCGCGCACGCCACTGGTGCTGACCGAACGGCCGCTGCGCGAATTGCGCGGGCTGCTGTGGACGGCGCCGTTTCCGGCCATGCTGCAAGACGAGGCGTTTCGGCTGGTCGACGTCAACGACGCATTTCTTGCGCTCACCGGGCAGACCCGTGAGGCACTGATCGGCACCGACCCGATCGCACTGAGCCCCGAGGACGAACACCGCATCACCCAGGAAGACCGCGAGCGGTTTGGCCGCGAGCCTGGCGGGGTCATCGGCTCCGCGCTGCGGGAATCACGCCTGATCGACAGCGATGGACGCCCGCGCTGGGTGCGTTCGACGCGGTACGCGATGGGTGGCGCTGTCGGTGGCCGGCGCCTGCTGATGACCGTGTTGCAGGAAACCACGTCCGAGCACGCGGCGCGCGAGCAGGCCGAGCGGTTTTCCCGCGAGCTGGACCAGTGGTTCGATCTCAGCCCCATGGGCATGGCGCTGTTCGACGACCGTGGACTGGTGCTGCGGGCGAACCAGGGCTTCGAGGCACTGTCGGGTGGTCCGCTGGTGGACCTGAGCGAAGCGTCGGTGCCGCTGCGTCGGCTGCTGAACTGGTCACAGGGCGCGATGGTGCAGCCGCTCTCTCCGGGCGGTGCCTGGGTTAGCAGCGAAGGCGCGCTGCCGCACGCTGATGGCAGAGCCCGCTGGGTGCGTGCGCTGGTGCGCTGCGACGAGGTCCGGGCCGGGCGTCGGCGCTACATGTGCATGCTGGAGGACCGCTCCGCCGAGGACGAGCGTGATCTGGCCCAGGCGCGTGCCGAGCAACTGCTCGGCGAGCTGTCCACCATCCTCGACAGCTCGCCGGCCGGCATCGCCTCGGTGCGCGGCCACCTGCTGACGCAATGCAACAGCCGCTTCGAGCGCATGCTCGGGCTGGCGCAGGGCGCGGCCGCTGGCTGCGACATCCGCACGCTGCTTGCCGTGGGCACGCAGGAGCCGCTCGACCGGCTGGATGCCGTGCTGGACCGAGGCGAGCTGTACGAGACCGAGGTGGTCGTGCAGGACGAGGACGGTGCCTGGCACTGGTA
>JBEANV010000558.1:0-3066 GCA_041165285.1 Pseudomonadota bacterium
TCAGTCCGGTTAGTCCGGTTGCGCCGGTTGCGCCGGTCGCCCCGCCAGTGTCCGGTTGGACCGGAGCCGAATCCCAACCACCGGGCCGTTCGGCGATCGACCGCATCCAGCGGCTGCTGGCACAGCTGCCGCCGGCAGCGTTTGCCGGGGTTGCGTCGCTGTCTGAGGAGGCCGACCTATGAACAGCCACGACCCCCGACCGCCGAGCGTGGCGATGCCGACCATCACGGTGGAATCAGCTCCATTTGCCCTGCTGCCTGCTGCCGCCCCGGCAGCCGATGGCATGGAAACCCCGGTCTTTACCCCGGTCACCGCGACCACGGACGCCAAACGCATCGCCGGGGCGATTCTGGAAGTCCTCGCGGGGGTACGCTCGATCACCGATGCTGCGCTGCTGCTGGGGGTGACACCGGCCCGGTATTATGCCTGGGAGGCGCGAGCGGTGGCTGGACTGATCGCTGCCTGTGAACCACGTGGCCCTGGCCCGGTGCCGGGCAGCGCCCTGGGCGCGGAGCTGGACCGCCTGCGGGCGGAGCGTGACCGCCTGCGTGATGAGGCGGCCCGCTACCAAGCACTGGCTCGCATTGCGCAGACTGCCTTCGGCCCGCCCAGCGGGCCACCGGCAGACCGGACGCCTGCTGCCGGTCTGCCGGGCCTGACCGTGCGCCAGCAGCGGGCTGCCCGCGCGGCGGCACGGGCGGCACCGCCCGCGGTGGTGGCGGCCAAGCCGCGCAAGAAGCGCATCCCCACGGTCCGCGCTCTGCGCTTGGCCCAACAGGTCCAGGGCGGCCAATCCGGTTCGCCAGGGCGATCACTGCGACCGGTGTCGAACCGTGCAGCATCGCTCGGCAGTTCCCCGGTGGCTACACCACCGGCACCAGCCGGAGGATAGGGCGCTGCTGGGGCGAGGATGGTCGAGCGCAGCGAGAGCAGGCCATAGGATGGCCTGCGTGCCACCGCAGCGCGAGGCGGTCCCCGCAGCAGAGCGAGGAGACTGCCGAGATGGCGCCATCCCGAGCGCCGGCTGGTGCCGCGATGACTGTTCCCGCCTGCGGCTGGATCTCCAACCGCAGGCGGGACCCCTGCCGGTCAGCGTGGCCCAGGCGAAAAATCCTGGGGTCTGGGGCAACGCCCCAGGATGCCCGCGGACCCGGAGGATCTCGCCATGATGGGACGCCCTGTTCTCGGTTCAGCCTTGGTCGACCGGCTCCCCGGTGGCGACCGGGCCAAGCTCATTGCCCGCACCATTATCGATACCATGGGCGGGGCCTGTACGATTGATGACGCGGCCCAGGCCATCGGCTGCAACCGCGCCTATGTCCACGTCCTGCGCGAACGCCTGCTGACCGCGATGGTCACGGCGGCAGAACCGCGACCGCACGGACCACCACCCAAGCCGGATCCAATCTCTGACCCCGATGCGGCCATTGCCGCTGCCTTGGCTGCGGCAGAGGCGCGTGCCCGCGATGCGGAGGTCGCGTGCGAACTGGAACGCTGCCGCACGGAACTGGCGTTGGTCCTGGGTCCACGACTGGGGCTCCGCAGGGAAAAAGTCAAAAAAAACCGCACCCGAAAACGCTGATCTTGGATCTGACCCTGACCAACATCCCCTGACTCCGGCGCAGCAGCGCCGGAGTCAGAAGCATGCGGCGATCCTCCTGGACATCGCCCGCACCGCCTACCGACCCAGCCCACGCACCTTCCTGCGCGGTGCAGGTCGCCAAGTCGCCTACCGCGCCCAGGAACGCGCCATTCGCAAACGGGCTCTGGCCTGCGTCCATTGGGCCGGCTGGCGCGGATGGTCGCGTAATCGGTGTGCTGCCGCCCTGGGTTTGACGCCTGCCACCTTGGCAGAGTGGACTCGTCGGTGGAACGATTCCTCGGATCGCCTCGCGCCGGTCCCGTTGGGTGCCAGTCCGCTGACGTGCTCGCCGGTCGAACGGCGGGACGTCCTCGATTTCCTTGCGCTCCAGGGCACGGCCTTCGGGGTGGGCGTGATCCAAGATCACTTCCCGCGTCTGTCTCGGCGCGATTTGCCGTGCCTGCTTCATCTCGCCCGGACCGAAGTCGACGCGGTGGCCGCAGGCGGATTCTATCGCTGCGTGACCTGGTATGGCCCAGGACGGGCCTGGGCGCTCGATCACACCGAGCCACCCACGGCGATCGACGGGGAGTTCCGATACGTCCTGACCGTCCGTGATCTCGCCTCGGGCTGCACCCTCGCCGCGCATGCGGTCGCCTCGACCGAATGCGGCGTCGACCATCGACGTCCTCCGGGCGCTGATTGCTCAGCATGGTGCACCGCTCCTGCTCAAAGCCGACAACGGCTCCGCCTTCATCGCCCAGGAGACTCGCGACTTCTTGGCTGCCCACCACGTCACCCCGCTCTACTCCCCGGCGTACACGCCGAGCTACAACGGGGCCTGCGAGGCCGGCAACGGAACGATCAAACACCTCGCGCATACCGTGGCTTGTCGGCATAATCGACCGCACGCCTGGTCACTCGATGACCTCGAAGCCGCACGGTTGCTCGCCAATCGCCGGATCACCGATTACCGGCAGGTGTGCACACCCGAACAACGCTTTGCTGATCGCACCCAGATTACCGCCGCTGAACGCGATCACTTACTTGCCATGGTTGCTGCTGAACAGCGGCGACACGAAGCGGACAACACAATTGCAACCAACCATGGCGTACGTAAAATGGCCGCAGATGCGCTTCGCAGACAAGCCATCACTGGTGCCCTGTTGGACACTGGTGTCATCACCATCCGGAGCAGACCACTTCGTCTACCCTATCCAAAATGCAAAGTGGGGTGAATTATGGGGTGGGCACAATGGAGCTTATGGAGATAGAAAAATCGTTGGGAGCACGACCAATGATTCTGCAATCGGAATGGCAGTTGGCTTTACTGGCCTTCGCAATGAAGGAGATTTGATATATGCTCGAAATAGGTACATGAGCGCAAGTCTTGGCAGATGGATTGAACGCGATCACTTACTTGCCATGGTTGCTGCTGAACAGCGGCGACACGAAGCGGACAACATAATTGCAACCAACCATGG
>JBEANV010000559.1:0-4201 GCA_041165285.1 Pseudomonadota bacterium
GTTGGAAAACCCGGCGAAGCTGGAGCCCGATGATACGTCTTCCGGGTTGGTCGCAACGAGCGCCACCAGCGTATTGTCAACGGTAGTTGTCGCGTCGATCCACGACATTGGGCTCGAGGATACGCTCAGCGTCTGGCTCGCGAGGAGCGTCACAGGGGTCGATCCAGGCGGGCACCCCCGAACGGAGATCATGCGGCCGAACGTGTGATCGCCTGCATCGGCGATTGAGACATTCGCTTCGGAACTCGATGCCGCCCGCTTCCACTGTAGCGTGAGCAGCGTTGCGTCTGACGCGGCGGCCACCCCGACGCCGACCGAGGCCAAGCTGGTAAACCCGCTGCCCGTCGCTGGGGTTTCGTTGGCGGTTTCAATGAGTAGCAGGCCGATGTCGTTAAGCTTGTGCGTCGGCCACGGCACCGAAATCCCGTTAGTGTTAACGTCCTGCGAACCTACCGCGATGACAACTGGCGTCGGGTCGATCGCCACCGCAGGCGTAGTGGCGCTGGTGGAGCCAATTGCGTTCGTCCCTGTAACCGTGCAGGTGCAGCTCCCGCCGAAATCGGGGCTGAACGTCGCGGAGGTGCCGTACTCGACGCCGTTAATCTTCCACGAATACGTGGTCGTGTCGGCTCCCGTGACCGAGGAGCCCGCGAGCGAGAGAGTTGCCGCAATGATCAGGCTGCCGGAAATCGTACCGGCAGTGACGCTTGGGGCGTGCGCCCCGCCGCCCGAACCCCTTAATGACAGGCTGATGGAAAGCCCGAGCATTTCAGTAAAGCGCCACAATCGCCGTGGCTGTGGTGTTCGTCGACATGACCCGCCTGCAGGCGATGGGTAGGAGAGACCCCGCAGTCACGCCGGTAAACGTGACGCCAGCGCCTGTCAGGTTGCTGCTGACCGCCACGTCGCCCGCGCCGCCGACATATAGAGAACGGACCGATCCGAGGTCCGTGCTGTCCGATTTCGTCACCGCGGCATAGTTCGATGCCGGGGCAATTTCAGCGTTACTCATGGCTTTTAGTCCCTCACCAAAGGGCGACGATATCGTCCGCCGTAGTAGCGGCCCGAACGCGCTTGACCCGAACGGGCATGATCGTTCCGGCGGGGACATTGGCAAACGTCACGTCCGTTCCGTCGCCCATCCTGACCGCAAGGTCGCCGGCCGTTCCGATGTAAAGCCCGCGGGTTATCTGGACCAGGTCCGCATCCGCAGGCGTGATCGCCAGCGCGTGGGTCGGCGGGACCGTGAGATCAGGCTTAGTTACCATCCGGCTTCGCCTTAGCGTCGGCCAGCTTGTCGGCCCGCTTGTTCTCCATCGCGTCCTGCGTCTGGCCGTGCCTGAACTCGCGATCGGCGTTCTGCATGTCGGCCTTGGCCTGCGAGTCCGCCCGAACCGTGTCAGCCCTGATCCGGCCCACGTCGGCCTTCAGCCGCATCTGCTCGTTCTGCATCCCAGTTACAGTTGCGTGCATGTCCGCCAGCGTCTTTTGAGTTTGGGCGTTGGTCAGCCTGACCTTTTCCATGTCCAATTCGTGTTGGTCGCGGGCCTCTTGCATCCGCAGTGTCATTTCCTGCTGCGCATTCTGGGACGCCGCCTTGCTCTCGTCCGCAGATGCCTGCGCCTCCGTCGCCTTCGCCTGCGCTGTGACCATCTCCGCCTGCGCGGTCATCTGCGCCGCCTGCGGGTCTTCGCCCTGTTGCGCCGGCTCCGGGGGCGGCTCGTACTGCGCAAGCTGCTCGGCAAGCATGTCGATGGCGTCGTCCATCCTGCGGTCGACCTTGAACCCGCCGGCCATGTACCGCAGGATCTCCGCCGAAAACTTGCCCAGGCTTTCCGTCGCCGAGCCACCCATCTGCATCGCAGCCATGATCTGCTGCAGCATCGGCCCCATCGCCCCGGCGAACTCCACCCGGTGCTGCTTCTCCGCCATCTGGTCGGGCTCAATCGTGCTGTCCGTCTCGATGTCGAGCGTGAACGGCCGGACCTTCTGGTCCTTCAGGAGCGCGGCCACCTTCTCGACCGTCACCGTCTCCTGCAACTGCTTGAGCTGCTGCTGGGCCTGCTGCTCGATCTGTTGGATTTGCTGCTGCGCTTCCGGTGGAAGCTGCGAGAGGTCAGGAAGCACTGGCGTCCATCGGCATCCCTTGTGCACCCGGTGGCATCGGTGGCGGCGCCTGCATCGCCTGCTGCACAATCTGCATGATCTGCTGCTCGACCTGGCCCTGCATCTGCTGCATCTGCTGGTCGATATCCGCCTGCCGCGGCAGGTCGTCCACCTGCGCCATCGTCAGAAGCTGGTCGATCTCGACGCCCTCGGCCAGCATCTCCGCCTTCATCCGCGTCACATCCCGCGCAACCCGAACCATCTCGGCTTGGCGCTCCTTCACCCGCACGCTGCCGTACTGGCTCTTCAGCTGCTGTGCCCCGAGCGTTTCGTTCGCGTCGGTCTCGCCCCGCATGATGTCCGACAGGCCCGTGATCTGGTAAACGTCGTCGATAAACTGCCGTCGCAGTTCGACAAGCCCGCTGACCGCGTTCGCGATCTCCTCGATCGGCAGGAACATCACCACGTCCTTGATCGCCATGTTCCCGAGCGACGGGATCGGCTCGAGCCAGACGTTGTTGTCCATGCTCTTGAGCGCCCGCTCGACAGCATCCCCTACCTCGCCCAACCCAGCCGCGTAGATGCCGCGAATGCGAAGCCCCTCGGATAAGGCGGAGATGCGAGCGGTGATCTCGTTGATCTCCTCCATCTGGTCCTTGTAGTAGACCATGTCCGGCACCGGGGTGAGCGTACCCCGCTTCAGCGTCCCGTAAGCCGGCCGCGGGCACGGAAAGAATCCCTTCACGTCGAACCAGGGCTTTTTCTGATCGAGAAGGTGCGGAACGTCCTCCGTCACCCACGAGACGAGTTTAGCCTCCTCGTCCCAGCACTCCCAGATTTGCGCCTTCTTCGCGCCCTTGAAGTCGCCGATCTTCTGCTCCTGGAACTTCATCCCCGGAGGAACTTCCCCAAACCGCTCGGCCACCTCGTCCTTCGTGTTCCATGAGCGCCGGGATACCCAACCAACCTCCGGCCACTTGCGCGCCGGCTCGTGGCGGAAATCCTTCCGGTCGACATGCACGACACTCGGCCACTCGTAACCGTCGCGCTCCTTGAACATCAGCCACGGCACGCCCCGCGCGGATAGAGCAAGATCATCCCGCACCATCACCAGCGTGTCGTGAACGTCATCCGCCTCGAAGTCGCTGATGAGCGCGCGCTCGAGGATTTCCGCAGCGCGCCGCGGCAAAGGGCGCCGATCATTGAACCGCGAGCCGACGACAGGCACCGGAGGACGACTGTAGATCGTCGGCCGCAGCACCTCGAGGTTGGCCCAGAAGATCTGGAACTCACGGTCCGCGTGCTCGCCGGCCAGCTTGTCAAGGTCGCTGTAGAGCTTGTCAATCTTGTCGCAAACCGCGTGATAGCGCGTGTCGGCCCGCTCGGCGTCGTGCAGGCGTTCAAGCCACGTCGCGGACGAGATCGGAGCGTCTTCGGTCACGCGGCCATCTCCGCGCTCACGATCTCCATAATTTCACCGGCCCATTCCGCCGCCGTTGCAGGCTCTACGATATAGACGGTCGAAACGCGCTCCGCGGCATAGCGCAGCAGATGCTCGTGGTTGAACTCGGCGAGCTTGGCGGCGGTGTCGTGTTCGATCCTTGCGACTGCTTCTTCATAGGTCAAAGCCTGATCCTCGCTCCGCGCTGCGGCTTGGGCGGTCCCGGGAGCATCACATGCCCCGGCGGGATAACTCGTCTGGGCTTCGCCGGCCCCGGTGGCCGAACCTCTTTCCAGGCCAGCCCGAGATAGCGCCATGCGCTCCCGATATGCTCAGCCCAATCCTTCACGGGATTTTCCCGGAAGGTTTTCAACTCGTCATCCCACTCACGGCGATAGGCCTTCAGCCCTTCTCGTCCGAGTTCGGTGGCTTCTTCGTCAAAGACGGCGGCGTTGATGGCGACCCGGCCAGCTTGCAGCCCGTCAGCGACCGACACCTTGGCCACTCGCACGGGCCGGCGTTTAAGCATAGCCAGGGTTTCAAGGCGGGTTCGAGAAGTGCCCCACTCAGTGACGACGATGTCATGGGGGACGTAGTCATGGCCGTGATAGCCCCGCTCGTTCAGCCAGAGCACCCACTGCTCGATGTCCTCGC
>JBEANV010000560.1:0-3888 GCA_041165285.1 Pseudomonadota bacterium
GCCCCCACCCCTCCAGCTCCATGACGAGGTTCAGGGCGCCCTTGCCGCCCTTGCCCGTCCCGTTGTCAACCCAAAGGCCGTCAGTCACGGCAATCGTGGACTCACGCCCCGGCGCCCGGAACTTCCGCGTGCGATGGCTCGGACGGCTGCCCGCGTCCTCGGCTGCGCCGTAGACCCGCTGAAGCACGTCAACGGGGTCAACGCCGCGAAGATCGGCAACGAGCTTGCGCAGCTCAGTGACTTCTCGCGACAGGCGCGAATTCTCGGTCTTCAGAACCTTCATTTCCCCCTCCATGAATTTTGACTGAGCGGCCTGCGCTT
Organism: Pseudomonadota bacterium; assembly: GCA_041165285.1. Lineage (GTDB taxonomy): Bacteria > Pseudomonadota > Gammaproteobacteria > Burkholderiales > Burkholderiaceae_C > Sphaerotilus. The sequence continues at coordinate 322 of JBEANV010000560.1, forward strand.
GATACTTGCCTGCAAGGTTGTGCGCCGCTGCATTTGATGCACGAATCTCGTCCTGGCGCTTCTTCAATTGCGCATCGTAATGCGCCTTCCTGGCGTTCCAAGATTCAAGATCCGCAGCGAATTTATCCCGGGCCGCAGACCCCGAAAAAATGCGGGGCGGCGTGGGTTCCGGCCCCGGCTGCGCAGGCGCAGGCGTCGTAACTTTCGGCACAGTCTCAAACTTCGAATTCGCGGCGGCGTAATACTGCTTCACCGTCGTGTGCTTCGCTCCGCTCCGCTCAACGCCACGCTCTAAACCGAGATGTTCAAAAGCCTTGCCGGCCTCGGTTTGCAGCTGGGAAAGTAATTTCCGGCCGCCGAGGAAGGCCCGGCAGTTCAGAGAGTTCTTCTCGTCAACGGGCACCACCACTGCGTGGATGTGCGGCGTCTCCTCATCGAGGTGCAGCACTGCGGAGACGAGGCGGCTGCCGTACTTCTCGCGCAGCCACATCTGTGACGCATCGACCCACGGCTCCAGCCTGGCGGCGTCCCACGTCCCCGGCACTTCCGGCGCCTCCGGCCGGAAGTAGTCGGGCGACGCGGACAGCAGCACTTCAAACGCCTGGACAGAGTTCTTCCGCGTCTTCACGCCGTGGTCTTCGATCCGGGCCGCGACAAGCGCCGGGATGTTGTCGCCAGCGGCGCCGACCAGGACGCGGTTCAGGCCCATCCGGGCCGGGTCCGCGTTCGGGGTCGGGCGCGTGCGCTGGATGTGGGCGGCGGAGCCCCCCACGTTCCCCGCCGTCTTCAGCTTCTCCGCACGGCAAACGACGTAACTCATTTTTTTCTCCTACAGGTGAACCGCGCCGCAGGCGCTGCACCAGGCCGCAAGGCCATGGTGCTTGTCCCGTGCGTCCGGAGGCGCACAGGGACGCCACCCCCGGCGAGGGGGCGAAAGGAACAAACGCAGTTTGTGTAGTGAGTACACAATGCTCTCGCGTACAAACCAACCCGGATCAAAGCGCAACCCCAACGGCGCCGGCGCTCGCTGCCACGGCAGCAGCAGCCGCAGCCGAAACGCGATCGGCGAGCCAGTCACGCACAAGGTGCGGCGCCTGCTCGGCGATGTCGAGCAGCACGGCCCGGTGGTGGGCGCGGATCGCCCGCCACTCCGGCCACGTGAGCTGCACGACCAGCTCGGCCGGTCTGGCGTCCTCCTCGGCCACCAGTTCGGCATCGTCCGCTTCGCCGACCTCGAACAGCGCCTTCAGGCCCCGGCTCCAATGAAGCTGACGCTGACCGTGCATCGCCTCGGCGAACTCGCGCCACAGCCCGGCATTGCGGGCCTGGTCGAGGCCGTCGCCGAAGTCCTGGGCGATGTCGAACGGCGTGCGCCCGCCCTTGCGGGCCTGCTTCGCCTGGCTCTTCGTCATCTCGTGCTCCAAGCCCCACTTCGACACGTAGCGGGCGGCGTAATCGCCGGCCTGGAGCGTCAGGCCGTGCTCATCGCCGGGGCGGCGCAAACCCGCCTTCACGGCGCAGTGCTGCCAGTGCTCCGACCAAGCGGCGGCAATGGATTCCGGCGCCGCGTCGGCGCGGAAAAACACGAGACAGTGAAAATGCGGGTGCCACCCATTGACGCCATGCGTCACCTCAATATTGCGAATCGTGCCCACCAGCTCGATATCGGACCGCAAAAGCTGGGACCGGCGATTTGTCGTAAACGACCGCCATGCGACGCCAAGGCGCTGAATCAGCACCTGGAGCGAATCGCCAATCAGGTGCGGCACGGTGGCCGTCAGGAGCATCACGCGAATATTCATCGACCTGGAAACGCCGATCGCCTGGGCCAGCTCGACGGCCCGGCGCTCCGAAATCTTCGCGGCACAAATCGGGCACGTCCAAATACGGGCGCACACCTGCAGGCCCGAATATCGAGCCTTGCCGGTCGCTCCATCACGCACAACGTTGATTTGCCCGTTCGCCGACACCCTCGACCACGCACACTTTGCAGTGCGGTGGGTCGGGTCGATCCGGCGGACGGCACCAAGCAGCGCGTAACGCCTGGCTCTGCCGGCGCTGGCTCGCTCGATCGGTGAGGGGGCTGGCCCGGCGCACTCGCCGGTCTCAGGGTCCACAGAAGAAGAAAATTTTTCTGCGAACACCAATTTTTGGTGTTGCACGCAGGCTGTGCGTGCGTAAAATTCGGCCATGTTGGTCACGGTAGAAGCGTCGATCAACACCGGCTGCGGGGCTCCTACACCCTGCCGCCAGCGAACTTGGACGGGCATCGCGCCCGGCCAGCAAAAGGCCCGGTTACAGCCGGGCTTTTTTGCGTCTGAGCATCGTACACGCCCACCTCCATCGGCTCAACTTTTTGCGACCGCAAGAACCGGCCCCAGCACCTGGGTCAGCTCGATGAGCAACCAGCCGCCGACCGGGAAACGATCGAGGACCACGACGAGCGCCGCAGCAGCGGCGGCGACTTGAAGCACGAAAGGGATACGCATGCAGCCAGTTTGCACCCCTGCGTATCCCCCAAAAGGGGGTGTTTTTCCATGCCCAAGCGGGCGGAAAACGTGGTCCTGCCGGACCTCACACCGTGCTACAGATGGCCCTGCGGAGTCATATTTGGTATGTATACCAAGGAGACCCCTGCCGGGGCCTCTGAGCGCCTGCGGCGCAGACCTCCGGTAGGAAAAAAGAGGGCGGAAGCACTCACCGTTGCCGGTGCTGGATGCTCTCGGCCTGCACCTCCGCCGCCTGGTGGCGGGCGGCGGCTGCAAGACCGGGATCGGCCCGCAGCGCATCAGCCCAGTCCTTCGCCGGCTTCGGCGGGTGCCGGCGCTCGGCTGGCACGCCTGCGGCGGCCAGCTCGGCGGCCAGCGCCTGGGCCTGCCGCTGGCCAGCTTTGTCACCGTCGTGGCACAGCAAGACCTTCGGGGCGCCTTGCAGGGCTGCCCGCAGCGCCTCGGGCGGGCAGTTGCCGCCAGTGGCCACGATCGTTGCGCCCGGTGCGATCGCACGCAGCGCAAGGGCATCGATCGGCCCCTCGCAGACCATCACAGCCGCACCGGGGCGGCCTGGCAGCACGAAGGGTTCGGCGGGGCCGAGCGACTGGCGGAAAGCCTTCTGACCCGCTGGGTCAGACGACCCCCGCTTGATGCACCCCCGTTGCCGCTTGAACACGACGTTGCTCCGCTCGTCGCTGTAGACCAGGCCCTCCGCGTGTAGAGCGTCAACGACTGCGGCGGGCATGCCCCGCGTCGTGACGAGATACCGGCGTGCTCGCGGCCAGCTCGCGGCCACGGGGTCCGGTGCCCGAACCGGGGCCGGCTTCGCCTTCACTCGCTCGATCCTCTCAGCCGCTGCGGGCGTCTCTGCTTCAACGTGTGCGACTGCCCGAGCCAGCGCCCCGGCGCTGTAATGCTCGGCAAGCAGGCGCACAGCGTCGTTGAACCGATCCTGCCCCCACCCCTCCAGCTCCATGACGAGGTTCAGGGCGCCCTTGCCGCCCTTGCCCGTCCCGTTGTCAACCCAAAGGCCGTCAGTCACGGCAATCGTGGACTCACGCCCCGGCGCCCGGAA
>JBEANV010000561.1:0-2581 GCA_041165285.1 Pseudomonadota bacterium
CACCTGTCGCTGCGCGCCTACCTGCTGCTCGGCATCCTGGGGCCGGTGGTGCTGCTGGTGCTGATCAACACCGTCAGCGTCTACCGGGAAGCACTGGAGTCGGCCGACACCGCCTACGACCGCACGCTGCTGGCCTCGGCCAAGTCGATCGGCGAGCACCTGGACGTCGCCCGCGACGCCAGTGGCAACGGCCGCGGTACTGGCACCGTCGTCACGGCCACGGTGCCTTACTCCGCGCTCGAAGCGTTCGAGGCCGACAACCGCAGCCGGATGTATTTCCGCATCAGTGACATGCAAGGCCGGATGATCTCGGGCTTCGAGGACTTGCCGGTCTGGCGCGGCCATCTGCCAGCGCGCAGCGTCTATGCGGCGCTGGTCGATTTCTATGACGGCGAATTCCGCGGCCAGCCGGTGCGCGTGGCGGTGCTGTTGCAGCCGGTGGCGGGGCGTGAAGGCGTCGGCATGGCCATGATCCAGGTCGCTGAAACGCTGGAGCTGCGCCGCACACTGGCGCGCGCGCTGCTGCTGGGCACGCTGTGGCGCCAGGCGGCGCTGATCGCGGTGATCGCGGGGGTGGTGGTCTGGGTCGTGCAACGGGCGACGCGGCCGGTGCGCCAGCTCAGTGCCCAGCTGCAGCAGCGCGGCGACGGTGACCTGACCCCCCTGCTGGCCGACGAGGCGCCACGCGAACTGCAGCCGCTGATCGACGCCAACAACGCCATGATGGCGCGGCTGGCCCAGTTGCTCGACCACCAGAAACGCTTCGTCCGCGACGCCTCGCACCAGCTGCGCACGCCGCTGGCCGTCCTCAAGACGCAGGTCCAGTCCGCCCGCCGCGGCGACATCGGCGCCCGGCAGGCGCTGGCGGAAATCGAGCACACCGTGGACGGTGCCACCGAGCTGGCCAACCAGATGCTCGCGCTGGCCAAGGTCGAGCAATTGCGCCACCAGGGCCAGGCGCCGGTGCTGGACTGGGAGCACCTGGTGCGCGATGTGGCGCTCGATCTTTCCGCACTGATCGCCGACCACGGGCTGGAATTCTCGATCGAGACCGAGACAGCGCCCGTGCGCGCCCATGCCTGGGCGCTGCGCGAGCTGGTGCGCAACCTGCTGCACAACGCCATCAAGAACACCCCCGAAGGGTCTGCACTGGCCGTGCGGCTGCGCGGCGACACGCGCCACGCGGCACTGACCATCGCGGACAGCGGCCCCGGCATCTCGGCCGCGCAGCGCGAACACCTGTTCCGTCCCTTCGCCGCTGGCCGCAGCGGCGACAACCTGCGCTCCGGTGCCGGTCTGGGCCTGGCGATCTGCCAGGAGATCGTGCAGTCGCTCGGTGGTGCGCTGGTGCTGGACAATCGACTCTCCCCCGACGGACACACCAGCGGGTTGGACGCCACGGTGCGACTTCCCCTGGCCAATCAACCGCCTCCCGACCTTGACGCCAGCCGATGAGCAGCAAGTCCCGCCCCCCTGCCCCGCCCGCACCGACACCCGGACAGCGCCTCGACAAATGGCTCTGGGCCGCGCGGTTTTTCAAGACCCGCACCCTCGCCGGCGACGAGATCGAGCGCGGCCGCGTGCTGGTCAACGGGCAGCACGCCAAACCGTCGCGCGAGGTGCGCCCCGGCGACCGCTTGAGTCTGCGCCAAGGCAACAGCCCGGTGGCGCGGGAAGTGCAGGTGCTGGCACTGTCCGACGCACGCGGCCCGGCCCCACAAGCGCAACTGCTGTACGCCGAGACCCCGGAAAGCCTCGCCGCCCAGGCGGAGTGGCAGATCCGCCGCCCCTTTGCGGTGGACCCCGCCGTGGCGATGGAACAAGGCCGTCCGACCAAGTCCGACCGCCGCCAGCTGGTCGAGTGGCAGCGCTGGAGTGCCTCGCTCGACGAGGACACCTCCTGAGCGGACCCGAGACGCTCGCTGCGCTCAGGAACCCGATTTGCGCAGCTTGATCTTGCGTGCAGCCATCTGCAGGCCGTCCAGCGACAGCGTGCCTTCGACTTCGATCTCGCGCGCAGTCCCGGCCAGGGCCAGCAGCCCCGCCATGGTCAGCGGATCGCTCAGGTAGAGCTGGTCCGTCCAGGTGACGGTCAGGACCGACTCGCCCGCCAGACGACGCAGCGTCAGCTTGCGCGCCGCCGCGTCCGCGGTCAGCACCAGGCCGTGGCGTTCCAGCCGGCTTTTGGTGCCCGTCGGCTCTGGCGCACACACCACCGAGCTGGCCGTCAGCCCCTGCGCGGTGGACAGGCCCTTGACCTCGACGTACAGCCCGTCCGCAAGCGACGCGGCGCGACAGGCCTCCAGACTGACCTGCACAGTCGGCGCGAGGGTCACCACCGTGTCTCGCAGGCGGAAGCTGCGGGCCGTGGCGGACCAGTCGCCCAGCGTGCCGCGCAATTCGGCGCCTGCGGTGGTGGCGGCGAGGCGCTCGATGCGGGTCGCCAGCCAGCGGCCGCTGCTGTTCAGCACCGCCTTGGCCTGCACGTAGGCGCCGTCCCCCATCGGTTGTCCCGCCGACAGGATCTGCGTGTCGGCGTTGACCAGCAGCGCCACCCCGTCCAACTCGAACGCGGTGCCGG
>JBEANV010000562.1:0-2627 GCA_041165285.1 Pseudomonadota bacterium
TGTCCATGGCCACCGCCGCGTTGGCCTCGCCACCAGTGGCGCTGACGGCGCGGTCGGCCACGTCCAGCGCCGTCCCGTCGGCCGCGAAGCGCCGGAAATAGACCGATCCGGTGCTCGGACCCGCACCCTGCCATGCGACAACGACCGCGCCGTCGCTGGTGTTCATGCCCATCACGGCATTCGACTGCGCGCCGGTGTTCGTCGCGTTGGCGCGGATCTCGCCGGTCAGCGCCGTGCCATCGGCGGCGAAGCGGCGGAAGTAGACGCTGGAGGCGGTGCCATCCTGGTTGCTGCTCGACCAGACCACGGCGAAATTGCCAGCGCTGTCGCCGACGATGCGGGCGTTCTGCTGCTGGTCCGCCGTGGTGGTGTTGATCTGGATTTCGCCAGTCAGCGCCGTTCCGTCGTAGGCGAAGCGGCGGGCGAAGACACCCTTGCCGTCTGTGTCCTGGCCGTTGCTGGTCCAGACGACCACGTAGTTGCCGTTCGCATCCATCGTCACGGCCTGCTGGCTGCCACGGGACTCGGCCGAGGTGCTCTGGCTGGAGCTGGTGGTCGTGTTGACCTGGAGTTCCGTGCCCAGCGTGCCAACCCAGAGCGCCTGGGCGCCAGCGTCCAGCGCGACACTGGCCTTGATCTGGCCGGTGTGCTGTTCCAGCAGCCAGTCGCCGCCGAGCGCAGCGCTGCCGGTGGGGTCGTCGCTGGCGGCCACGTCGGCGCCGGTGAGCGCGGCCAGACCCTCGATCAGGAACAGCCCTTCGGCGCCGTCGGCCACGTCGCAGCCGTAGAGCAGCAGGTCCGCCTGCACGCCCAGCGCACCGCCCCAGGTGGCGATCTCGCCGGCACGGCGCAGCAGGCTGTCGGCGTCGAGCGTGGCGCTGCCGAGCTGCAGGGCGCCGGCACTGCCGTGGCTGAACACATGCACCGCGTCGAAGCGCGCGCCCTCGGCCTGCCGCTCGGCCAGGGTCTGGCCGATCAGTGCCAGGCCATCGTCGGTGTCGGTGAAGGTGACGACCTCGATCAGACGTCCCTGCGCACGCTGCGCCAGCAGGCCGCTGACCAGCGTGCCGGCGTCCGGCACGCCCAGGTCCACGAAGGCGATCTCGGCAGCGGTGGCCGCTGTCGCGGTGGCGCTGGTCTGCAGGCGCATCTCCTGCACCTGCGCCAGCCCCGCGTCGACGCCCCCCGCCCCCAGGACACCTGCGACCGCCGCCAGATCGGCCGAGTAGAGGATGCGCGGCTCCAGCGTTTCCAGCAGGACGCGGGTGCGGGTGGCGGATGGCGGCATGGACAAGGCGGTCAGCGGATTCAGAGACTGCCGCGCCCGGACAGCGACGTGGCGGAGAGCCCCGGTTCATCCACCTTGCAGCGCGCACCCGCCGGCAGGCGGTTGCCCGGATTGGGCAGCGACAGCCGCACGCGAAAGGTGTTGCTGGCCGCGTCGATGATCTTGTCGACATGGGTGACGCGCGCCGCCATCGACCCGGCACCGGGCAGTTCCGGCACCACGGACAGCGACTGGTTCACTGCCACGCTGCCCCAGCGGCTGGCCGGCATGACGATCTCGACCCGCAGCGGATCGAGCATCGCCAGGCGCAGCAGCGGCTTGTCCTCGACCCGCTCGCCGGCGTTGACAAAGCGCTCGACCACCACACCGCGGAACGGGCTTCGCACGGTGCGCTGGCCGAGCTGGGCCTGCACGACCCGCAGCTCCTGCTGGCTGACCTCCTGCTGGCCACGGGCCTGTTGCAGCTTCTGGTCGGCGACGTCGCGCTCGGCGCGGGCCTGCTCCACCGCCTGCGGCGACACGAAGCCTTCGCTGACCAGCTCGACCGCACGCGCGTGGCGCTGGTGGGCGAGCATCAGATTGGCCTTGGCGGCATGGACATCGGCCTCGATGGCACTGCGGGCCTGGGCGGCGTGCAGCCCGGCCTGCTCGACATCCGAGCGCAGCACGACCAGCGGCTGGCCCGCCTGAACGAGCGTGCCGTTGTCGACCGCGATCTCGGCCACCACGCCGACCACGGGCGAGCCGACATCGGCGATCCGCTCGGGGCTGATGAGGCAGCCGAGCGTGGGCTTGACCACGCGTGGCGCGGCCGGCGCCGAAGCGGCGGGCGACACCGGCAGCGTGACCGATGCGGGGGGCGCAGCCAGCGCCGGGGCCCAGGCCATCAGCGCCAGCCAGCCGGCGCCGAGCCGCACGCTCAGGCGTGCAGGTGTGTGGATTCGAGGGGTGTCTGCCATGTCCTGTCCTGCTCCAGCAGGCGGCGTCGTTGCCGCATGCCCTGTTCCTGGTGCTTGCCTTGCAGTCGCCGGTTCCACGCCTGCACGAGTGCCGCGGGCACGCACAGCGCGCCCTGTCTGTCGGGTTGTCGGCGCAGCAGCAGGCCGACTGAAGGCCCGCCGCTTTGCCAGATCGAGACATCCAGCGCATGCCAGACCTCGGCGCTGCCCGGATCGCCCTGGCGCGCAGCGCGACCGATGAACTGCCGGTCCAGCCGCGCCGAGGCGTTGTCCTGGCAGCAGAGCACGTGCAGCCCGCCGCGCTCGATCACCCCGGCGCCAAGTTCGATGTCCGTGCCGCGCCCGGCCATGCGGGTCGCCACCGTCACGGTGCCGGCCTA
>JBEANV010000563.1:0-7155 GCA_041165285.1 Pseudomonadota bacterium
CGGTGCTGCATAAATACTGTCCACCGCGCCGCGCTCTATAACCTTGCCGCGGTGCATCACCGCAACCTCGTCGGCGATATGCCGCACTACGCGCAGGTCATGACTGATAAACAAATAGCTCAAGGCCATCTCATGCTGCAACTCCTTGAGCAGCAACAGTATCTGCGCCTGTATCGACACATCGAGCGCCGATACCGGCTCATCGCATACCACAACCTTGGGTTGCAGCACCAGCGCGCGCGCGATGCCTATACGCTGACGCTGGCCGCCGGAAAACTGGTGCGGGAAGCGGTCGAGGTCAGCGCCGGCCAAGCCCACCTGCTTCAGCAACTCGGCGGCCCGCTCGCGCAGCGCGGCACGGTCGGTCAGCAAACCATGCTCCAGCAGCGGCTCGCCCACGATGTCCGCCACCGTCCAGCGCGGGTTCAGGCTCGCATATGGATCCTGGAAAATCATCTGCAGCCGACGCCGCAATGCCTGCCCCTGCGGCGTGGCGAGCGTGGCGTGCAGCGGCTGACCATCGAGCCGCACTTCACCACGAGTCGGCGCATGCAGGCCGACCAGCAGCCGCGCCACCGTGCTCTTGCCGCAGCCGGATTCGCCCACCAGCGCCAGCGTCTGCCCGCGCGGAATCTCGAAACTCACGCCATCGACCGCGTGGACCCACTGCTTGGGCCGGCGCTCGATCACCCGGTTCAGCCACGGCGCCGAGACATCGAAGGTCTTCGCCAGGTCGCGCACCTCCACCAGCGGCGCCGTCATGCCGAGACCTCCGGCGGTGACACCCGCCAGCAGGCGGCACGGGTCTCGCCCGTCGTCGCCATCAGCTCGGGCCGCTCGCTGCGACAACGGTCGATCACCCGCTCGCAGCGCGGATGGAACGCGCAGCCGCTGGGCATCGCGTTCAGCCGTGGCATGGCGCCGTCGATCTGCAGCAGCCGCTCGCGGTCCTCGTCCATCGACGGGATCGCGCCCATCAGGCCGACGCTGTACGGGTGCGCCGGCCGGTGGATCAGCGCGCCGACCGGCCCGATCTCGGCCACCCGCCCGGCGTACATCACCGCCACCCGGTCGCAGGTCTCGGCGATCACGCCCATGTCGTGCGTGATCAGCATCACCGCCGCGCCGCGCTCCCGGCAGACGCGCTTCAGCAACGCGATGATCTGCGCCTGGATCGACACGTCGAGCGCCGTCGTCGGCTCGTCCGCGATGATCAACCGCGGCTCGGCGGCCAGCGCCAGCGCGATCACCACCCGCTGGCGCATCCCGCCGGAGAACTGGTGCGGGTAGTGCTCCAGCCGCAGCTCGGGTGCGGGGATGCCGGTGTCGGCCAGCAGTTGCACGGCACGCGCCCGCGCCGCCTGCCGGTCGAAACCGAGGTGCGTCTGGATGGTTTCGACGAGTTGCTGCCCGACCGTGAACAGCGGGTTCAGCGAGGTCAGCGGGTCTTGAAACACCATGCCGATCTGCCGGCCGCGGATCTTGCGCATCTCGTCAGGCGGCAGGTGGTCGATGCGGCGGCCGTCGAGCCGGATCTCTCCTGCGGCGATGCGGCCGGGCGGATCCAGCAAACCGATGATGGCCGCGCCGGTCAGCGACTTGCCTGCGCCAGACTCGCCCACCACACCGAGGATCTCGCCCGCCGCGAGGCTGAACGACACGTCGTCCAGCGCCCGCAGCGCACCGTGGCGGTGGGCGAACTCCACCCGCAGGTGATCGACTTCAAGCAGAGGTTTCACCAAAGCAGTCACCGCAGCCGGGGATTGAGGACATCGCGCAGCCAGTCGCCCAGCAAGTTCACGCTCAGCGCGATCAGCACCAGCATCGCGCCCGGAAACACCGTGATCCACCACTCGCCCGAGAACAGGAAGTCGTTGCCGGTGCGGATCAGCGTGCCCAGGCTCGGCGAGGTTGGCGGCACCCCGACGCCGAGAAAGGACAGCGTCGCCTCGGTGATGATCGCGGTCGCCACCTGCACCGTGGCCAGCACCAGCACCGGCCCGAGCACGTTCGGGAGCACATGCCTGCGCATGATCCGCAGCGGCGCCACCCCGATCACCCGCGCCGCCTGCACGTAGTCCTTCTGCCGCTCCACCAGTGTCGAGCCGCGCACCGTGCGGGCGTACTGCACCCAGCCGGTCAGCGAGATCGCCAGCACCAGCACCGAGAACGCCAGCAGGTCGTGCGCGTTCGGCCACAGCGCCTTGCCCACGCCGTCGATCAGCAGCGCCACCAGGATCGATGGAAACGACAGCATCACGTCGCAGACCCGCATGATCAGCGCGTCCGTGCGCCCGCCGACAAACCCCGCCAGCAGCCCCAGTCCAACGCCGACCACCATCGACAGCAGCACCGACGCGAGGCCGACCAGCAATGAAATCCGGGCACCGTACATCACCGCGGAAAGGATGTCGCGGCCCTGGTCGTCGGTGCCGAGCGGGTACAGCCGCTGCCCCTCTGGCAACCATGCTGGAGGCAGTCGGGACGACATCAGGTCGAGGCTGGCGAGGTCGAACGGGTTGTGCGGCGCGATCCATGCCGCACCGAACGCCGCGATCAGGCACGCCGCGAACACCAGCGCCGCCCCCATCGCCGCCGGCGAGCCGGTGAAGCTGTGCCAGACCTCGCTGTCGCGCCAGCCCCCGCGGCGCCCGTTCAGCACCGCCGTCATGGCTTCACGGTCACCCACTTGAAGAACATCATGTTGTCGGCGAGCTGCGTCAGTGCCACCGATTTCTTCATGCCCCAGGCGAGTGCCTGCTGGTGCAGTGGCAGATGTCCCACGTCATCGGTGTGCAACTTGAAGGCTTCGGCGATCATCGCATCGCGTTTGGCCTGATCCGTCTCGCTCTGGATCTTCAGCGTCAGCTCATCGACCCGGGCATTGCTGTAGCTGCCGAGGTTGAACTGGCCCTGGCCCTTGTCGGTGGGCGTGGCCATCAGCGAGGTCAGCGGGTTGTGTGCATCGTAGGTGCCCGGGGTCCAGCCCAGCATGTAGAAGCTGGTGTTGCGGCTGAGGATCTTCTGGAAATAGGTGGCCTTGCTCTCGGCCTGCAGGTTGATCTTCACCCCCACCTTCGCCAGCCCCGACGCCACCGCCTGACAGATCTCGCCGTCGTTGACGTAGCGGTCGTTCGGGCAGTTCATCGTCAGCTCGAAACCCGACGGATATCCGGCCTCCGCCAGCAGGCGCTTCGACGCCTCCGGGTCGAACGGCAGGCGCTTGTTCGCCTCCGGCACGAAGCCCTTGATGCCCGGCCCGACCATCAGCGCCGTCGGCGTCGCAGCCCCGCGCATCACGCGGCTGCGGATCGCCTCAATGTCGATCGCCTGGTAGAAGGCCCGGCGCACGCGCACGTCCTTGAACGGGTTCTTGCCCTTCACGCTGGAAAACAGCAGCTCGTCGCGCTTCTGGTCCATGCCTAGGAAGATGGTGCGCAGCTCCGGCCCCTGCATCACGGTGAGCGCGGGATTGCCGTTCAGCCGCGCCACGTCCTGCAGCGGCACCGGCTCCATCACGTCGATCTCGCCCGACATCAGCGCCGCCACGCGGGTCGCGTCGTTGCCGATCGGGGTGAACACGACCTCCTCGACATTGCCTTCGACCTTGTCCCAGTACTGGAAGTTGCGCGCCAGCACCGTGCGCGTGCCCGGCTGGCGCTCCTTGACGCGGAACGGGCCGGTGCCGTTGGCCTTGAACGAGGCGAGGTTCTCGGTGCCCTTGCGGCGATCGACCGGCAGCGTGGCCTTGTTCGCCTCGCACCAGGCGCGGTTCATCATGTAGACCTGCGTCAGCACGTCCGGCAGGACCGGGAACGGCGTCAGCGTCTCGACCTCCACCACGAGGTCGCTGACCTTGCGCACCTCCTTGACGCTGGAGACGTAGCTCTTCATGTCCGAGCCTTCGCCCGCCACGCGCTTCAGGCTGAACACCACGTCGTCGGCCGTGAACGGCGCCCCGTCATGGAATTTCACCCCCGGCCGCAGTTCGAAGCGCCACACCGTCGGCACCGTCTGTTTCCACGACTTGGCCAGCCCTGGCACGAGACCGAGCGCCTTGTCGCGCCCGATCAGCGGCTCATAGACGTTGCCGGTGAAGGACAGTTGCAGCGCCTCGTTGAGCGAGTGCGGGTCCATCGACACCGCATCCCCCTGGTTGGCGACCTTGAGCGTCACAGCCTGCGCAACAGGGGTTCCGACCAGCATCAGGCTGGCCAGCAGCCCAGCGCATTTCATCGAAGCAGTCATGCAGAAACTCCTCTCAGTGACCCGCTGGCGTGGCCGCGACCCGCAGGCGCGGATCGACCACCACATACAGCAGATCGACCGCCATGTTGATCAGCACGAAGATCAAGGCGATCAGACAAAGGTAAGCGGCCATCACCGGGATGTCGGCGAACTGCACGGCCTGGATGAACAGCAGCCCCATGCCGGGCCACTGGAACACAGTCTCGGTGATGATCGCAAAAGCGATCAGGGAACCGAGTTGAAGGCCCGTGATGGTGATCACCGGCACCAAGGTGTTTTTCAGTGCGTGGCGAAAATGCACCACCCGGTCGCTCAAACCCCGGGCACGGGCGAAGCGAATGTAGTCGGATCGCAACACCTCCAGCATCTCGGCGCGCACGAGCCGCATGATCAGCGTGAGCTGGAAGATCGACAGCGTGAGTGCCGGCAGCAGCAGGTGGCGCCAACCGTCGAGGCTCAGCAGTCCGGTCTGCCAGGCGCCCAGACTGACGAGTTCACCTCGCCCGAAGCTGGGCAGCCAGTTCAGCCACACCGCGAAGACCAGGATCAGCAGAATACCGATCAGGAAGGTCGGCAGTGACACGCCCAGCAGCGAAAACAGCATCAGCACCTGCGCTGATCCGCGTCCTCGGCGCAGTGCAGCAAACACCCCCATCGGAATCCCGGCAATCAACGCCAGCACGGCAGCAACCAGCGCCAGCTCCAGCGTCGCCGGCAGCCGCTCGACGATCAGCGACGACACCTTGCGGCCCTGGCGCAGGCTGAGACCAAATTCACCCTGTACCGACTGCCCGACAAAGCGGGCGAACTGGAGTGGAAATGACTGATCCAGGCCCAGATCGGCACGGAGCTGGGCACGTTGCTCGGGTGTGGCGTCCTGACCCACCATAGAGACAACCGGGTCGCCGACATACCGGAACAGCATGAACGCGACCAGCGCCACGGAGAGCATCACCACAACACCCTGGGCCAATCGGCGAAGGAGAAAGACAGTCATCGGCGCAGCGTGCCAGCGCGACCTCCGAATTGCAAGCAATGAAATCCCGCGAAAAACGCGTCAACGCAGCGTGGCCGGACCGTAACAGGCTTCGACCTGCGTCTGGGTGTTGTCGGCGTCGGTCATGAATGCCATGCCGATCAGTGCGCCCGGCGCCTCCCCGAAGGCGGCCAGGAAATCGGCCTGGGCATCGCGCTCGTAATGCTGCCAGTGGCGCAGGCGCTTGGGGCCGGACTCGACAACGATCTTGCGGATACGGTCAGAGCGGCCATTGGTGATGATGGTCCCGATGGGGGCGCTCGCGTCCCAGACGTACATCAGGGTGGCATACGGCGGTGGCTCGCCGGTGAGGGTGTGGGCCAGCTCGAACAGCATCTGGTTGCGCGCCGACAAGCGTGAGGCGTCGCCATCGAAGGCCAGCACGAGGCGGGCGGAGGCATCGTCCCGGTCGGTGTCGGCCACCGTCGCCTCGGGGCTGAGCGTATCGACCCACCAGGAGAACTGAAGCTGGTGCCATGCGGCGGGCTCCAGCCGCAAGATTCGGCGCCAAAGGCTCGCCGAGCGATTGGCCTTGGCCTGTGTACACCGCTGACCGGCCCGGACGGCCTGTGTGTATTCGGTGGTGCGCTTGCCCGGCAGGCGCTGTGCCGACCAGAATTCAGCGGCCGAGGAGGTGGTCGGACCGGGCTCGACCGGTGGCGCAGTGGCACAGCCCGTCAGCAACACCGCGGCCAAACCGATCGCAACCAGGCAAGTGATGGGGCTCACCAGACAGCCAGAGGAGGACATGCAATGCCTGTCGGTAGAAAAGAGGTTGCGTGTTGGGGGTTTCCATAAAAAAAGCCACCCGAAGGTGGCTTTCTGACTTGAGATCAAAACACCTGCTTGCGCAGGCATCGGGATCAGAAGGCGTGGATCACGCCGAAGTCGTAGGCGTTCTTTTCCGTGCCAGAAGCGGTCGTGTTGACGCGGCTGAAGTCGGTGTAGATCTGGGTGCGCTTCGACAGGTCGTGGCGATAGCCGATCGACGACTTCTTGACGGCAGCAGCGGTGCCAACCTTTTCCTGGGCATAGCCAGCCAGGAAGCTGCCAGCAGCGCCGACCTTGACCGTTGCGCCGATCAGGGCTTGCTTGACCTTGGCGTTGGCGGTGTTGGTGCCGTCGCCGATGGCCACAGCCAGCTTGGCCGGACCGAAGACGTAGGACACGCCAGCGGTGATCAGCTTGTCGTTGACGTTGCCCGGATTTTCGTAGCTGGCAGCCACCAGCAGCGGGCCGGCAGCGTATTGAGCTGCGAACGTGTACGGACGTGCAACGCTGCCCGATTCTTGCTCTTCGATGTCAGCTGCGACCTTCAGGCCACCAAAGGTGCCGTCGTAGCGAATCGAATTGCCGCCACCACCGCCCAAACCAGCGGCAGCGCCGGTGGTCAGGGTGCCGCGACGAGCGCCAGTGCGCAGCGTGGCGATGGAGCCGGTCAGACTGTTGTTACGCAGACCACCGACGGAGTCACCACCGAACGGGTCGAACGCGTTTTGCGCCAGCGAGAACGCGGCGGTGTACTGGCGGCCCAGGTTGACGGTACCGAACGCACCACCCAGACCAACGGTCGAGTAGCCATTCCACATGCGGTCGCCACCTTGGATACCGGTGTCAGGGCTGAAACGGTGCTCGAAACCGAACAGGGCGCGCATTCCGCCGCCCAGGTCTTCCACGCCACGCACGCCGACACGGCTGCCCGAGCCGTCCATGACTTGCTTGTCAGCGGTGTTGGCAGGCTTGCCGACACCCAGGTCAACCTTGCCGTACAGCGTGACCGACGATTGAGCCGAAGCGGCACCAGCGAATGCGCCCAGAACGGCGAGAGCGAGCAGAGACTTCTTCATGCAAATATCTCCTAGGTTGAACTA
>JBEANV010000564.1:0-5028 GCA_041165285.1 Pseudomonadota bacterium
TCCACAGCAGGAACGCCATGCCGAAGGCCATCGTCGCCAGCGACATCGCGAGGTTCCAGCGGTTGACGAACAGGCGCCGGCGATACCGCGGCGTCACGTCTTCCTGCCCTCCCCCTTGGCGAGCTGCGCGAGCAGCAGCCGCGAGCAGGCCAGCACGATGAACGTGAGCAGGAACAGCACGAGGCCGAGCGAGATCAGCGACGCGCGGTGCACCGGATCGGCGGCCTCGTTGAACTCGTTGGCGAGCGCCGACGCGATCGAGTTGCCGGGCGCGAACAGCGACGCGCTGATCCGGTACGCATTGCCGATGACGAACGTCACCGCCATCGTCTCGCCCAGCGCGCGGCCGAGGCCCAGCATGATGCCGCCCACCACACCGCTCTTGGTGAAGGGCAGCACGATCTTCCACACCACCTCCCAGGTGGTCGCCCCGAGTCCGTAGGCCGACTCCTTGAGCATCGGCGGCGTCACCTCGAACACGTCGCGCATCACCGAGGCGATGAACGGGATGACCATGATCGCCAGGATGATGCTGGCCGCCATGATGCCGATGCCCACGGGCGGGCCGGAGAACAGATCTCCCAGCACCGGCACCCCGGAAAACACCCCTTGCAGGGGCTGCTGCACGTACTCGGCCAGCAGCGGCCCGAACACCATCAGACCCCACATGCCATAGACGATCGACGGCACCGCCGCGAGCAGCTCCACCGCGACGCCCAGCGGGCGCTTCAGCCACGACGGCGACAGCTCGGTCAGGAACAGCGCGATCCCGAAGCTCACCGGCACCGCGATCAGCAGCGCGATGAACGAGGTCATCAGCGTGCCGTAGATCATCACCAGACCGCCGTAGCGGTTCTGGACCGGGTCCCACTCGCTCGACCACAGGAAGGACAGGCCGTATTCGCGGATCGCCGGCATGGCACCTTGCAGCAGCGACACCAGAATGCCGGCCATCAGCGCCAGCGTGAGCCAGGCAGCCCCCTGGGCCAACACCGCGAACAGCGGATCGGCCCAGGCGTGACGCTTCACGGTCGGCGCACTGCGTTCCTCGGTTTGCGCACCCATGGTCACTTGTAGGCCACGGCCTTGCCGGAAGCGTCCTTGATCTCGCCCCACTGCTTGCGCACCAGCGCCTTCAGCGCATCCGGCAGCGACACGTATTCCAGTTCATTGGCCATCTTGTCGCCATTGCTGTAGGCCCACTCGAAGAACTTCAGCGAAGCCGCGCCCTTGTCCGCCTTGTCCTGCGCCTTGTGCATCAGGATGAAGGTGGCGCCGGTCAGTGGCCAGGCATCCTTGCCAGGCTGCTCGGTCAGCACCTGATAGAAGGTCTTGTTCCACTCTGCCCCGGCGGCGGCGGCCTTGAAGTTCAGGTCATCCGGCGCGACAAACTGCCCGTCCTTGTTCTTCAACAGGACATGCGACATCTTGTTCTGCTTGGCGTAGGCGTACTCCACGTAGCCGATCGCGTTGGGCAGGCGCATCACGAACGCCGACACACCCTCGTTGCCCTTGCCGCCGGCACCCGCCGGCCAGTTCACAGCCGTGCCTTCGCCGACCTTGGACTTCCACTCGGCGTTGACCTTGGAAAGGTAGTTGGTGAAGACAAACGTGGTACCGGAACCGTCGGCACGGCGCACCACCGAGATCGCGGCGTCTGGCAACGGCACGCCGGGATTGAGCGCGGTCAGCGCGGGGTCGTTCCACTTGGTGATCTTGCCGAGGTAGATGTTGCCCAGCAGTTCGCCGGTCAGCTTGATCTGGCCCGGCTGGATGCCCTTGATGTTCACCACTGGCACAACCCCACCGATGACAGTGGGGAACTGGACCAGCCCGTCCTTGGCCAGCTCATCGTCTTTCAGCGGCATGTCGGATGCGCCGAAATCGACCGTCTTGGCCTGGATCTGGCGGATGCCCGCACCCGAGCCGACCGACTGGTAGTTGATCTTGGCGCCGGTGGCCTTGTGGTAGGCATCGGCCCATTTGGCGTAGATCGGTGCCGGGAAGGTGGCGCCCGCGCCCGTCGCATCCTGCGCGGTGGCCAGCGTGACCGTGGAAAGAAGCGACATCGCCACCAGAGCCTGAGCGCAAACGCTGAATTTCATGAACTGTCCTTGTAGCTGAACCGCGGCGCCTAGGCCGACTGCATGCACTGTAATGTCCCTGTGTGACAGCGCTGTGACGCCCACCGAACCCCAGGGATCGACACGGAACCGGCAACTGCAGCCTGGCCAGCCCGGTGGATCACGCCGCCAAGGTCTGTGCCATGCGTTCGGCGCAAGCGCGCGCCACGGCGGCATCGCGCGCCTCGACCATGATGCGCAACAGCGGCTCGGTGCCCGATGCGCGAATCAGCACGCGCCCGCTGTCGCCGAGTTCGGCAGTGATGCGCTCCTGCTCGGTCGCCAGCGCCTGGTTGGTCTTCCAGTCCTGGCCGGGCGCCAGCCGGATATTGAGCAGCGTCTGCGGAAACAGCTCGACACCGTCCAGCAGATCGGCCAGCGAGCGGCAGGAACGCTGCTGCGCCTGCAACACCTGCAGAGCGCTGACGATGCCGTCGCCCGTCGTGTGGCGGTCCAGCGCCAGCAGGTGGCCGGAGCCTTCTCCGCCAAGCTGCCAGCCGCGGCGGGCCAGCTCTTCAAGGATGTAGCGGTCTCCGACCTTGGCGCGCACGAACTCGATGCCCTTGCGCTTGATCGCCACTTCGACGGCCATGTTGGTCATCAGCGTCCCGACGACACCCGGCACGGTTTCGCCATGGGCCAGCCGGTCGACGACCATCACGTATAGCAGCTCATCGCCGTTGTAGAGGCGCCCCGCCCCGTCGACCACCTGCAGGCGGTCGGCATCGCCATCCAGGGCGATCCCGTAGTCGGCGCGGTGCAGCTTCACGGCATCGACCAGCGCCTGGGGCGATGTCGCACCCACACCATCGTTGATGTTGTAGCCATCCGGCTCGCAACCGATGCGGATGACCTCGGCGCCCAGCTCGTGGAATACGTCCGGCGCAATGTGGTAAGCCGCACCGTTGGCACCATCGACCACGATCTTGAGGCCCTTGAGCGACAGGTCGTTCGAGAACGTCGATTTGCAGAATTCGAGGTAGCGGCCCGGCGCATCGTTCAACCGGCGGGCGCGGCCGAGCGAGCTGGAGTCGGACCAGAGTGGTTCGGCGGCGAGTGCGGCCTCGACCTCCTCTTCCCAGGCGTCTGGCAGCTTTTCGCCACGTGCCGAGAAGAACTTGATGCCGTTGTCTGCGTAGGGATTGTGCGAGGCACTGATGACCACGCCCAGGCTCAGGCGCAGCGCACGGGTCAGGTAGGCCACACCCGGTGTTGGCAGCGGGCCGGTCAGCATCACATCCACGCCGGCAGAGTTCAGGCCGGCTTCCAATGCCGACTCCAGCATGTAGCCGGAAATGCGGGTGTCCTTGCCGATCAGCACCACGGGTCGTTCATGGGTCGCCCGCAGCACACGGCCGACAGCGTTCCCGAGACGAAGCACAAAATCCGGCGTGATGGGGTAAGTGCCAACCGCGCCGCGAATTCCGTCCGTCCCAAAATACTTTCTGCTCATGTCTGTCCCGTCCCGTGAAGCAATTCCAGATGAACCGCCCATGTTACCGACGCTTGACGACATTTCCTTAATGCCGGACAGGGACACGCACCACGCGTCACAGCAAATCGGCGGCTCTCCACACTTTGAGCGCGTCAACCGTCGCATCCACATCGTGAACACGAAGGATGCGTGCGCCACAGTGGGCAGCGGCGAGAGCCGCTGCCACGCTGGCGCTGAGCCGGTCCGGCACCGCCTTGCCGGTCACTGCGCCGAGCGAGGACTTGCGCGACCATCCCGCCAGCACAGGATATCCAAGGCTCAGCAGTGCCTGCTGGCCGCGCACCAGCGAAAAATTGTCTTCCACGCGCTTGCCGAAGCCAATGCCGGGGTCGAGCACGATGCGGGCGCGGTCAACACCCCGGGCCGTCAACGCGGCGGCCCGCTCTCCGAGGAAGTCGTTCACCTCGGCAACAACATCGGAATGCCACGGTGCAGCCTGCATCGTCTGCGGCTCACCCGACATGTGCATGAGGCAGACGCCGCAATGCGGGTGCCCGGTGACCACCTCCAAGGCACCATCGACACCGAGCGCGTGGATGTCGTTGATGATGTCCACACCGAGACCGAGTGCCCGTTGCATGACTTGCGGTTTGCAGGTATCGACGGACAGCGGGACTCCCAGCGATAGCGCCGCCCGCAACACCGGTTCGATGCGCAGCCATTCCTGCTCCCAGGGAATCGACGCGGAACCCGGACGGCTTGATTCCCCACCGATGTCCAACAGGTCTGCACCTTGCTGCAAGAGCTGTTCGCAGTGCGCCAGCGCGGCGGATGCGGCAGACCGACCGCCGTCAAAGAACGAATCGGGCGTGACGTTGACGATGCCCATGACCCGCACGGTCTGCAGATCAATCTGGAAGCGGGTGGTGGACCAGGTGAGGTCACCCGGTTGGTCGAGTCGGTCAGGAGCAGCCATCTCACAAGAAACAAAACTGAAGACGGTCGTTCATGCAGCCATCTCCACAGGGTTGATCTGGAATCCGAGCGCGGCGGCCCGACGCTTGAGCGCGGCGATGCTGCGTTGGCGCTGCTGCTCCTCGTAGTGTTGCTGGCTTGAGGGCCTGGCGGACGCGGTTGGCCGAACGCTTGGTCCCCGAGGACAGCACCTTGCCGCCGCTGATCTTGGTGCCCGGGCACAGCCCCAGCCATGAGCAGAAGTGCTTGACGGTGGCAAAGCGGCTGACGTCCGGGCCGATCTCCGTGAGCAGCTTCATCACCACCGTCACGCCCAGCCCGTTGATGCGCGTGAGGTCCACGCCGGCCCAGTTGGCCAGACGCTGGCGGATGTCATGCTCCGCGCGGGCCTTGCTGCCCGCGCGCGGAAGCTTGCCAATGTCCACGGCCTGCCCTGAGCGCTCGTCGAGCAGTTGGTCCAGTCGCGCATCGCACTCGGCCAGATGGCGAGCGATG
>JBEANV010000565.1:0-2623 GCA_041165285.1 Pseudomonadota bacterium
AGATCTCGTGGAACCAGTAGCGGTGGGTGAAGCGCAGGAAGGTCTCGAAGTTGCTGCGCACGGCGCGCTTGAAGCGCTTGACCGAGCCGGCGTCGGCGATGGACAGCGCATCCAGCGCCACCACCAGCCGGTCCGAGAACATCAGCAGCGCCGCTTTCTGGAAGTGCGCGATCAGGAACAGCAGGAAATGCTGGTGGCGGAACTGCGCCAGCACACCGCGCTCCCGGTCGGTGAAAAACGGTGCGCCCGCACGGCCGACCACCACCAGCGCGTGGCCGCAGCACAGGTAACGCGTGTGCGGCGCCGCGCCACCGCCGCACCAGAAGCGGTCGTAGCAGTAACGCGACTCGAAATCGGCCAGATGCTGTTCGGCAAACGGCAGCCTCTCGTCGCCACCGCCCTGCCCGGACACCAGCCCGAGCCGCACGAAGTCGGCGCGGCTGAGCTGCATCGGGTTGTCCACCGCGAGGTAGCCCATCACCGGCATGCGGTGGTATTCGATCTGGCGGAAGCGCAGCAGACCGGCCGCGTCCTCCTGGTCCGGCACCAGCGGCTGCAGCAGCCAGCGCCAGTGTGCTGCCAGCCGCGGTGCGCGGTGGCGGGCCACGAACGACAGGAAGGCATCGCGGTCGCCCGCGTCCGAGGCGGACAGCACCTGCCCGTCGGCGCCCAGCCACTCCACCGCCGCAGCGCAGTGCAGCCCGCGGCCCTCGCCATCCCAGCCCGGCGGATAGCCGCGGCCGAAGCGGTAGAGCAGCTCCTGCGCCACCGCCAGCGGCAGGTCGTCGGCATGCACCTCGACGTTGAGCATCAGCACGTCGACGTCATAGAAGAAGTAGAGGTCGATGTGCTCCACCCGCAGCTCGACCGGCGCGTCGCCCGCCTGCAGCGTCAGCCGCACGCGCTGCACGTCATCGCGGCGCAGCACCTGCATGGAGGAGGCGCCCCCCGTGCGGCCACGCCCGCCGCGGGCCGTGCCGTCGCCGTAGAGAAAGCGCTGCACATAGGGCAGGAAGGTGACGAACTCGTTGTAGTGGCGCTCGTGGAAGCCGCTGGCCTCGCCGGTGTACTCGTCGATCACTTCGCGCCAGGGTTGGGCGCCACCGGCATCGAGCAGTTGTTCCCAGGGACGGCGCCCGGAGCGGTCGCCCTCGCGGGGCATGAGTTGCAGCGGCCACAGCAGGCTCTGCCGGAAATGTCGGACAGTCGTCATGGCTGCGATTGGAGCGCCCGCGTCCGGGGCTGGCCATGCGGATCGCCCCGGACACGCCGGCCAATCGCGCCAGAATTCCGGTGATCGTTCCTTTCTTGCCCCTCGGGCATCGGCTGATACTCGACGTCACCATGCGATTGCTCTTTGTCCACCAGAACTTTCCCGGCCAGTACGTTCACCTGGCGCCTGCGCTGGTGCAGGCCGGCCACGAGGTCCGCGCCCTGATGCTGGAACCCACGGCCCGCGACTTGCCCGGTGTCGCCGGCACCCGCTACAAGGTCGTGCGCGGCAGCACCCCGAATGTCCACCCCTGGGCCGGCGAGTTCGAGACCAAGATCCTGCGCGGCGAAGGCGCTGCGCGCGCCGCGCTGGCACTGCGCCAGAACGGATTCACGCCGGATGTCATCTGCGTCCACCCCGGCTGGGGCGAGGCGCTCTTCCTGCGCGACATCTGGCCCGGTGCGCGCCAGCTGCACTTCGTCGAGTGGTACTACGGCTGGGAGGGGCACGACGTCACCTTCGACCCCGAGTTTCCGCCACGCAGCATCGACGCACGCATGCGCATCCGCACCAAGAACACGCACCTGCTGCACGGACTGGCGGACATGAATGGCGGCATCTCGCCAACCGAATGGCAGCGCTCGACAGTACCGGACCTGTTCCGAAACAAGGTCGAGGTGGTCCACGACGGCGTGGACACACTGCTCATCCAGCCGAACCCGGACGCGGTGTTCGAGTGCGCCCTGCCCGGCTCGACTGCGCGCTTGCGCCTGACGCGCCAGGACCAGGTCATCAGCTTCGTCAACCGCAACTTCGAACCCAACCGCGGCTACCACGCCTTCCTTCGGGCGCTGCCGGCCATGCTGGAGCGCTGCCCCAAGGCACAGGTCGTGCTGGTCGGCAGTGACGGCGTCTCCTACGGCGCCAAGTCCGAGGACGGCCGCTCCTGGCGCGACCGCTTCCTCGACGAGATCCGCCCGCAGCTAACCCCCGCGCAGCTCGCCCGGCTGCACTTCGTCGGCCGCCTGCCGCACGGGCAGCTGATCCGGCTCTACCAGGTCACGCGGGCCCACGTCTACCTGACCTACCCCTTCGTGCTGTCCTGGTCGATGCTGGAGGCGATGTCGGCCGGTGCGCTGGTGATCGGCTCGCGCACCGCGCCGGTCGAGGAAGTGATCGAGCACGGCCGCAATGGCTGGCTGGTCGATTTCTTCGACCGGAACGGACTGGCGCAGGCGATGTGCGAAGCGCTGGAAGCCCCGCCCCGGGCGCACGACGCGCTGCGCAGCAACGCCCGCGAAACCATCGTCAGCCGGTATGACCTGCAGCGCATCTGCCTGCCACGACAGATGGCACTGGTGGAGCGGCTCGCACTGGGCTGACCGGGACGTCCGTGCTGGCCGGACGACC
>JBEANV010000566.1:0-9122 GCA_041165285.1 Pseudomonadota bacterium
ATCTACCAGCCGGTCACGATCGAGCCGCGCGAGATCACGCCGCGCATCATCCGCGAAGACAACTATGGCGGCCTGCACTGAGCTGGCGCAGCGCCGAACCTGAGGTTGATCCATGGCTGAAATCAAGAACTACACCCTGAACTTCGGTCCGCAGCATCCGGCCGCGCACGGCGTGCTGCGGCTGGTGCTGGAGCTGGACGGCGAAGTCATCCAGCGCGCCGATCCCCACATCGGCCTGCTGCACCGCGCCACCGAGAAGCTGGCCGAGAGCAAGACCTTCATCCAGTCGCTGCCCTACATGGACCGCCTCGACTACGTGTCGATGATGTCCAACGAGCATGCCTACTGTCTGGCGATCGAAAAGCTGCTTGGCGTTGATGTGCCGATCCGCGCCCAATACATCCGCGTGCTGTTCAGCGAGATCACGCGTCTGCTGAACCACCTGTTGTGGCTGGGTTGTCACGGCATGGACTGCGGCGCCATGAACATGCTGATTTACTGCTTCCGCGAGCGGGAAGATCTGTTCGACATGTACGAGGCGGTGTCCGGTGCGCGCATGCACGCTGCCTACTTCCGTCCGGGCGGCGTTTACCGCGACCTGCCGGACAGCATGCCGCAGTACAAGTACAGCAAGATCCGCAACGCCAAGGCGATGGCGCGTCTGAACGAAAACCGCCAGGGTTCGCTGCTGGACTTCATCGAAGACTTCACCACACGCTTCCCGACGCTGATCGACGAGTACGAAACGCTGCTCACCGACAACCGCATCTGGAAGCAGCGCACGGTCGGCATCGGTGTCGTGTCGCCGGAGCGTGCGCTTAACCTCGGCTTCACCGGCCCGATGCTGCGTGGCTCCGGCATCGCCTGGGATCTGCGCAAGAACCAGCCGTACGAAGTCTACGACCGCATGGACTTCGACATCCCGCTGGGTGTCAACGGCGACACCTACGACCGCTATCTGGTGCGTGTCGAGGAAATGCGCCAGTCCAACCGCATCATCCAGCAGTGCGTGGACTGGCTGCGCAAGAATCCAGGTCCGGTCATCACCGACAACCACAAGGTCGCTCCGCCGTCACGCGTCGAGATGAAAACCTCGATGGAAGAGCTGATCCACCACTTCAAGCTGTTCACCGAAGGCTTCCACGTGCCAGAAGGCGAGGCCTATGCCGCCGTCGAGCACCCGAAGGGTGAATTCGGCATCTATCTGGTCAGCGATGGTGCCAACAAACCGTACCGCATGAAGATTCGTCCACCCGGCTACGTGCATCTGGCTGCGCTTGACGAGATGTCGCGCGGCCACATGATCGCGGATGCCGTGGCCATCATCGGCACGATGGACATCGTGTTCGGCGAGATCGACCGCTGATCGACCGCGGCTACCCGGAAGCGACCACACCCATGTTCAGTGAAGCCACCCTGGCGCGCTTTGCGCGCGAAGTTGCCAAATATCCCGCCGACCAGAAGCAGTCGGCGGTGATGGCCTGTCTGTCGATCGCCCAGCAGGAGTTGGGCTGGGTCTCGGCCGAGGCCGAAAAGGCCATCGCCACGGTCCTCGGCATGGCGCCGGTCGCGGTGCGCGAGGTCACGACCTTCTACAACATGTACAACCAGCGTCCGGTCGGACAGTTCAAGCTGAACGTCTGCACCAACCTGCCGTGCCAGTTGCGCAACGGGCAGCAGGCGATGGACTACCTGTGCGAGAAGCTGGGCGTCGAAGACGGTGGCACCACCGCCGATGGCCTGTTCACCGTACAGAAGTGCGAGTGTCTGGGCGCTTGCGCCGACGCGCCGGTGATGCTGGTCAATGACCGTCAGATGATCAGCTACATGAGCAACGATCGACTCGACGAGCTGGTTGCCTCGCTCAAGGCGCAGTCCAAGGCTGCGGCCAACTGAACCCAGGGGCGGACAAGCACATGACTCTTGATCTCTCCAAATTCCAGGCCACCGGCTTCGAGACCTGCTTCCACGATCGGCACATCAATCCGCAGATCTACGCAGAGCTGAGCGGCAGCAACTGGCGCCTCAAGGACTACGAGGCCCGCGGTGGCTACCAGGCGCTGCGCAAGATTCTTGCCTCCGGCGAGGGCGAAGGCATGACGCCGGACCAGGTGGTTGCGGATGTGAAAGCGTCCGGCCTGCGTGGCCGCGGCGGCGCAGGTTTTCCGACTGGTCTGAAGTGGAGCTTCATGCCGCGTGCGCTGCCGGTGCAGAAGTACCTCGTGTGCAACTCCGATGAGGGCGAGCCTGGGACGTGCAAGGACCGCGACATCCTGCGCTTCAATCCGCACATCGTCGTCGAGGGCATGATCATCGCTGCCTACGCGATGGGCATCTCGGTGGGCTACAACTACATCCACGGTGAAGTTTTCGACGCCTACGAGCGTTTCGAAGAGGCTCTGGACGAGGCCCGCGCCGCCGGTTACCTGGGTGCGAACATTCTGGGCAGCAAGCACAGCTTTCAGCTGCATGCCTTCCACGGCTTCGGCGCCTACATCTGTGGCGAGGAAACCGCGCTGCTGGAGTCGCTCGAAGGCAAGAAGGGCCAGCCGCGCTTCAAGCCACCGTTCCCCGCGAGCTTCGGCCTGTACGGTCGCCCGACGACGATCAACAACACCGAAACCTTCGCAGCCGTGCCGTGGATCATCCGCAACGGTGGCCAAGCCTACCTTGAGTGCGGCAAGCCGAACAACGGTGGCACCAAGATCTTCTCGATGGTCGGTGACGTGGAATTGCCTGGCAACTACGAAGTTCCAATGGGAACGCCGTTTGCCAAGCTGCTGGAACTCGCGGGTGGTGTCAAAGGCGGCAAGAAGCTCAAGGCGGTGATCCCCGGTGGTTCATCGTCGCCGGTGCTGCCGGCGGACGTGATGATGAACTGCACGATGGACTATGACTCGATCAGCAAGGCCGGCTACATGCTCGGCTCGGGCGCGGTCATCGTGATGGACGAGACCCGCTGCATGCTCAAGACCCTGCAGCGCCTGTCCTACTTCTACGCCCACGAATCCTGCGGCCAATGCACCCCCTGCCGCGAAGGCACGGGCTGGCTGTCGAAGATGGTCGACCGCATCGAGACCGGTCACGGTCGCGCCGACGATCTGGCGCTGCTCGACAACGTGGCCGAGAACATCATGGGCCGCACCATCTGTGCGCTGGGGGACGCGGCAGCCATGCCGGTGCGCGGCATGCTCAAGCATTTCCGCGCCGAATTTGTCCACCACATCGAACACAAGACCTGCATGGCCGGGACGAACGAACATGGTTGAAATCGAACTCGACGGCAAGAAGGTTTCAGTACTCGAAGGCAGCATGGTGATGCATGCAGCCGAAGCGGCCGGCACCTACATCCCGCACTTCTGCTACCACAAGAAGCTTTCGATCGCGGCGAACTGCCGCATGTGCCTCGTGGATGTCGAGAAGGCACCCAAGCCCATGCCGGCCTGCGCCACGCCGGTGACGCAGGGCATGATCGTGCGCACCAAGAGCGAGAAGGCGCTGAAGGCCCAGCAGTCGGTGATGGAGTTTCTCCTCATCAACCACCCGCTGGACTGCCCGATCTGCGACCAGGGCGGCGAGTGTCAGCTCCAGGATCTGGCGGTAGGCTATGGCAAGTCGGCCTCCCGCTACGAGGAAGAAAAGCGCGTCGTCTTCCACAAGGAAGTGGGTCCGCTGATTTCCATGCAGGAAATGAGCCGTTGCATCCACTGCACGCGCTGTGTGCGCTTCGGTCAGGAAATCGCGGGCCAGATGGAACTGGGCATGCTCCAGCGCGGCGAGCACGCGGAGATCACGACCTTTGTCGGCGAGACGATCGACTCCGAGCTGTCGGGCAACATGGTCGATATCTGCCCGGTCGGTGCGCTCACCAGCAAGCCGTTCCGCTACAGCGCCCGCACCTGGGAGCTTTCGCGTCGCAAGAGCGTCAGCCCGCACGACTCGACGGGTGCCAACCTGATCGTGCAGGTCAAGAACCACAAGGTGCTGCGCGTGGTGCCGCTGGAAAACGACGCGGTCAATGAATGCTGGATCGCCGACCGTGACCGCTTCAGCTACGAGGCGCTCAACAGCGATGCCCGCCTGACGCAGCCGATGCTCAAGCAGGGTGGCCAGTGGAAGCCTGTCGACTGGACCACGGCGCTCGAATACGTTGCGAACGGCCTCAAGCAGATCAAGACGCAGCACGGTGCCGCTTCGATCGGGGCACTGGCTTCGGCCACCAGCACCAGCGAAGAGCTGTATCTGCTGGGCGAGTTCATGCGCGGTCTGGGTAGCCAGAACATCGACCACCGCTTGCGCCACGCGGATTTCCGCACCGAAGCGGGTGCCGTGCGCTGGCTGGGCCTGCCGGTTGCCGAGCTGTCCACGCTGGACCGCGCGCTGGTGATCGGCTCCTACCTGCGCAAGGACCACCCGCTGTTCGCGCAGCGCCTGCGCCAGGCCACCCGCCGTGGAGCGCGCGTCATGCGCATCGGTGCGCAGTCGGATGACTGGGCGATGCAGGTCGCTGGCGAGATCGTCGCCGCGCCGTCGGGCTGGCTGTCGGTGCTGATCGAAGTGGCCGCCGCCGTCGCCACCGCCAAGGGCGTGACCGCACCGCTGTCGGTGGCGCCGGGCGAGCAGGCACAGGCCATCGCCGACGCGCTGCTGTCGGGCGAGCGCAAGGCCGTGCTGCTGGGCAACGCTGCCGCCGCGCATCCGCAAGCGGCCGAGCTGCTGGCCATCGCCAACTGGATTGCCGAGCAGACTGACGCCCACTGTGGCTACCTGGGTGACTCGGGCAACAGCGTCGGCGCACAACTGGTCGGCGCACAGCCGGGGCCGGGCGGTCTGGATGCGGGCCAGATGCTCGCCCAGCCGCTCAAGGCCTATCTGCTGTTCAACACCGAACCGGTGCTGGATGCAGCGAACGCAGCGCTGGCCGCGAAGTCGCTGGCTGCCGCCGAGATGGTCGTTGCCTTCAGTCCGTTCCAGGCGAACGTCGAGTTCGCCGACGTGATGCTGCCGATTGCTCCCTTCACTGAAACCGGTGGCAGTTTCGTCAATGCCGATGGTCGCGTGCAGAGCTTCCACGGCGTGGTGCGTCCGCTGGGCGATACCCGTCCGGGCTGGAAGGTGCTGCGCGTGCTGGGCAACCTGCTGGGCCTGAACGGTTTCGCGCAGGAGTCGGTCGAGGATGTCCGTGCGGCGGCCGGCCTGAATGACACCGCCAGCATCGCTGCGCGCCTGTCCAACACCAGCGGTGCCACGCCGCAGATCGTGGCGGCGCCGGAAGGTCTGCAGCGCATCGCCAATGTGCCGGTGTACGCCACGGATTCGATCGTGCGCCGTGCCCCGTCGTTGCAGCAGACCGCCGATGCCAATGCGCCGCTGGTTGCGCTCAACGCTGTGCTCTGGGCTCGACTGGACTTGCAGGCAGGTGCCAAGGTGCGGGTCCAGCAGGGTGAGGGCGGTGCTGTGCTGCTGCCAGCATCGCTCGATGCCACGCTGGCGGCCGACACGGTTCGCGTGAGTGCCGGCCATCCCTCCACCGCCGCGCTGGGCGCCGTGTTCGGCACCCTGCGCATCGAACGCGCCTGAGCCGCAGAAGGACCTGATGATGCTGGATACCCTGCAAACCGTCGGCGCCTCCACACTGGGCGGCGCATGGCCCGTGGTCTGGACGCTGCTCAAGATCGTGGCCTTGCTGCTGCCGCTGATGGGCTGCGTCGCGTACCTCACCTTGTGGGAACGCAAGGCCATCGGCTGGACCCAGATCAGGCCCGGTCCCAACCGGGTGGGGCCCTGGGGCCTCCTCACCCCGATCGCCGACGCCGTCAAGCTGATCTTCAAGGAGATCATCGCCCCGACCGCTGCGAACAAGGGTCTGTTCTTCCTCGGCCCGATCATGACCATCATGCCGGCGCTGGCTGCCTGGGCGGTCGTGCCCTTCGGCCCCGAGGTCGCGCTGGCCAATGTCAACGCCGGCCTGCTGTTCCTGATGGCGATCACCTCAATGGAAGTCTACGGCGTGATCATCGCTGGCTGGGCGTCCAACTCGAAGTACGCCTTCCTGGGTGCCATGCGCGCCTCGGCCCAGATGGTCAGCTATGAAATCGCGATGGGCTTCTGCTTCGTCGTGGTGCTGATGGTCGCCGGCAGCCTGAACATGACCGACATCGTGGTGAGCCAGACCAAGGGCCAGTTTGCCGACATGGGTCTGAATTTCCTGTCGTGGAACTGGTTGCCGCTGTTCCCCATCTTCATCGTCTACTTCATCTCTGGTCTGGCTGAAACCAACCGCCACCCGTTTGACGTGGTGGAAGGTGAAGCGGAAATCGTGGCTGGTCACATGATCGAGTATTCGGGCATGTCGTTCGCCATGTTCTTCCTGGCCGAGTACGCCAACATGATCCTGGTGTCGATGCTGGCGGTGCTGATGTTCCTCGGTGGCTGGGATGCCCCGGTCGGCGCACTGTCCTTCATCCCTGGCTGGATCTGGCTGGGCATGAAAACCTTCTGTGTCGCGACGATGTTCCTGTGGGTGCGTGCCACCTTCCCGCGCTACCGCTATGACCAGATCATGCGGCTGGGCTGGAAGATCTTCATTCCGATCACGCTGGTGTGGCTGGTGGTGGTGGGTCTGTGGATCCAGTCGCCCTGGAACATCTGGAAATAACCCGAGCGAGCGAGGAAAACAACCATGTCCGCCGTGGCCAGTGTCAAGGATTTTGTCTCCAGTTTCATGCTGCTTGAGTTGCTCAAGGGCATGAAGCTGACAGGGCGTCACTTCTTCCAGCGCAGTGTGACTGTGCAGTTTCCGGAAGAGAAGACGCCGCTTTCACCGCGTTTCCGCGGTCTGCATGCCCTGCGCCGTTACGACAACGGCGAGGAGCGCTGCATCGCCTGCAAGTTGTGCGAGGCGGTCTGTCCGGCGATGGCGATCACCATCGAGTCCGACGTCCGCGCCGATGGCAGCCGCCGCACGACCCGCTACGACATCGATCTGACCAAATGCATCTTCTGCGGTTTCTGCGAAGAAAGTTGTCCGGTCGATTCGATCGTCGAGACCCACATCTTCGAATACCACGGCGAAAAACGCGGTGACCTGTACTTCACGAAGGACATGTTGCTAGCCGTTGGCGATCGCTACGAAAAAGAGATTGCAGCCAACAAGGAGGCGGACGCCAAGTACCGCTGAGCATCAGACATGGACACCACCTCCGCGCTCTTCTACGTCTTTTCCGCCGTGCTGCTGCTCTCGGCCTTCCGAGTCATCACGGCCAACAGTCCGGTGCATTCCGCGCTGTTCCTGGTGCTGGCTTTCTTCAGCGCCTCGTGCATCTGGATGATGCTGCATGCCGAGTTCCTGGCGATTTCGCTGGTGCTGGTGTATGTCGGCGCCGTCATGGTGCTGTTCCTGTTCGTCGTGATGATGCTCGACATCAACATCGAACTGCTGAAGCAGGGGTTCTGGACGCACTTCCCGGTGGCCGCCGTCGTCGGTGTGGTCATTGCGCTGGAGATGGCCTGGGTGCTGCAGCGCGGCTTCAATACCTCGGTGGTCAAGCCCATGGAAGGCACGGTCGGCATGCCGAACACCAAGCTGCTGGGCATCGAGCTGTACACCGATTACCTGTACCCGCTGGAAATTGCCGCGGTGCTGCTGCTGGTGGCGATCATTTCCGCCATCGCGCTGACGCTGCGTCGCCGCAAGGATGTCCGCGGCCAGAACCCGTCGGAGCAGGTCAAGGCCAGGAAGGCAGATCGCCTTCGCATCGTGAAGATGGACGCGGTGCGCGAGGTCGCCTCCGTGCCTGCCGCCGCACCCGCTGCCGACGCGGCCCCGAAAGGAACAGCATGATCTCGCTCGGACACTATCTGACGCTGGGCGCGATCCTGTTCGCGATCTCGGTGGTCGGCATCTTCCTGAACCGCAAGAACCTGATCGTGCTGCTGATGGCCATCGAGCTGATGCTGCTGTCGGTCAATCTGAATTTCGTGGCCTTCTCCCATTACCTGGGTGACATGGCCGGCCAGGTGTTCGTGTTCTTCATCCTGACGGTGGCCGCGGCCGAGTCTGCGATCGGTCTGGCCATTCTGGTCGTGCTGTTCCGCAACCGCGCCACGATCAATGTCGATGAGCTGGACTCGCTGAAGGGCTGACGCCAAGGGGAACAACAGAAAATGTCTCAGCTCTCGCAATCGATGCTGCTGGCCGTGCCGCTAGCGCCCCTCGCAGGTGCCGTGCTGGCAGGCTTCTTCGGCAAGTCCATCGGCCGGACGGGTTCGCACGTCGCCACCATCCTGGGCGTGCTGATCGCCTTCATCCTGTCGGCCATCACGCTCAAGGCGGTTGCCCTCGAAGGGGCGCGCTACAACCAGACCGTCTACGAGTGGATGGTGCTGGGTGGCCTGAAGATGGAGGTCGGGTTCCTGATCGACGGCCTGACGGCGATGATGATGTGCGTGGTGACCTTCGTGTCGCTGATGGTGCACATCTACACCATCGGCTACATGGAAGAGGATCCGGGCTACCAGCGTTTCTTCTCCTATATTTCGCTGTTCACGTTCTCGATGCTGATGCTCGTCATGAGCAACAACTTCCTGCAACTGTTCTTCGGCTGGGAAGCGGTGGGCCTCGTGTCTTACCTGCTGATCGGTTTCTGGTTCAAGAAGCCGACGGCGATCTTTGCCAACATGAAGGCCTTCCTGGTGAACCGGGTGGGTGACTTCGGCTTCATTCTCGGCATCGGCCTGATCGCGGCTTACGCCGGCACGCTGAACTACACCGAAACCTTCGCCAAGGCGGGCGAGTACAGCCAGCTCGGCTTTGCCAACCCCTTCGGTGGCGAACCGTGGATGCTGATCACCGTGACCTGCATCTGCCTGTTCATCGGCGCTATGGGCAAGTCGGCGCAGTTCCCGCTGCACGTCTGGCTGCCCGACTCGATGGAGGGCCCGACCCCGATCTCCGCGCTGATCCACGCCGCCACCATGGTGACGGCTGGCATCTTCATGGTGACTCGCATGTCGCCGCTGTTCGAGCTGTCGGACACCGCACTGAACTTCATCCTGGTCATCGGTTCGATCACGGCGCTGTTCATGGGCTTCCTGGGCATCATCCAGAACGACATCAAGCG
>JBEANV010000567.1:0-4566 GCA_041165285.1 Pseudomonadota bacterium
GTCGGCGTTTTACGCCAGCCCGCCGCACGCCGTGTCGCAGCGGGTGATGGCTGCGCTGGCGTTCCTGATGACGCCGGAGCCGGTCGAGGCGGAATGAACCGGCTCAGGCCGGCTGGAAGCGCAGCGTGCGGCCCTCGGCGGCGCTGCGCATCGCGCAGTCCATCACCGCCATGACCTGCAGCGCCTCGCTGGCCGGCACGGGGTTCGGGCCGGTGCCGAGCACGGCGTTGCGGATGCCGAGGTAGTACTGCCGGTAGTCGCCGCGCGGACGCGGCACGGGCATCGGCTCGGCCGTTCCCATCACCAGCAGTGCGGGTCGGGCATCGTCACCCCAGCCTCGTGCGCCCGGCACCATGCCGGCCTTCAGCTGGTCTTCCTGCGTGTCCAGCCCAGTCGAGAGCCAGCTTCCGGCCGTGCCGTGCAGCTCGAAGCGTGGGGAGGCCCAGGCAGCCAGCCGCGTGATGTGCAGCGTCACCCTGCGCTGCACGCCGGCAGTGTCATAACCCAGCACCACCTGCGCCCAGTCCACCACACCCTCGGCGCCATCGCGCAGGCCGACCATGTCCGCCATCACCGTCTGCGGAGGCCCGAACAGGCACAGCGCCTGATCGACCACGTGCGGCCCCAGGTCGAACCACAGGCCCGAGCCGGGTCCGGGACGCTCGCGCCAGCGGTCGCGTGGCACAGGGGCAAATCGGTCAAAGCGTGAAATGCATTCGCGCACGTCACCCAGCGCGCCGCTGTGCAAGGCTGCCTGCGCGCCGAGGAAATCGCCGTCCCAGCGCCGGTTGTGGAACACCGACAGCAGACGTCCCCGTGTCTC
The DNA here is from genome assembly GCA_041165285.1 of Pseudomonadota bacterium. GTDB lineage: Bacteria > Pseudomonadota > Gammaproteobacteria > Burkholderiales > Burkholderiaceae_C > Sphaerotilus. The sequence goes on from JBEANV010000567.1 coordinate 824, forward strand.
GGCCAGTTCCACCAGATCACGGGCCTCGTCCATCGAGACGGTGAAGGGTTTGTCGATCACCACATGCTTGCCGGCCAGCAGCGCGGCGCAGGCCAGCGGGTAGTGGCTGTCGTTGGGGCTGGCGATGACGACGAGGTCGATGGCGGGGTCGGTGGCCGCGGCCAGGTAGTCGGCGGTGACACGCATCTGCGGCCAGTGGGCGTGGACCTTGCCGGCGTCGCTGGAGGCGATCAGCGCGAGCGACAGGCCCTCGACGCTGTCGATCAGCGGGGCGTGGAAGGTCTGGCCGACATAGCCGAACCCGATCAGAGCGACATTCAGCATGGACGGCATGGTTTGTTCAGGCATAAAAAAAGGTGAGCACCCATCGGGCGCTCACCAAGAAAGGGTGGCAGCACTCTATGCCACCCCCTCAGGACCACTAGAACCGTGGACCCCGAAATCGCTGATTCCACTGCCGCAAGGGCAGCAGGGATCAGAAAGCGTAGTTGACGCGGACGACGGCGCCGATGTTCTTGTTCATGCCGGTGCCCTTGCCGTAGGAAACGGCCGGGGTGATCGTGGCGCCCGTGTCGAACAGCGGCAGGCTGTAGGCAGCGTAGACCGTGCTGTCCTTGTTCGAACCCGTCTTGTCGGCGACGTAGCCAATGCCGGCGGCGCCGAACGTGGCGTTCACGCCGAAGCTCGAACCCTTGATGCTGTTGACCTTGCCCGAAGCAAAGTTCACGTTCAGGCCAGCGCCAGCCATCGTGGTGCCGACGGTGATGCCAGCGCCGCTGACCTTCTGGCCGGCTGCGTTCTTGCCGTTTTCCAGGGCGACCTTGGCCGAGAAGCCGTCGATGCCGAAGCTGACGACCGGGCGGATGCCGACGTTCTTGGCGGCAGCCATGACGCCCAGTTCGAAGCCAACGCCACCACCGGCGTTCAGGGTCAGCGCAGCGTGTGCGTCGCTGGTGCGGCCACGGAACACGTTGGCCTTGTAGCCAGCAGCGGAGCCGCCGTCTTCAACGATGACGTCCTTGCCAGCCGGGAAGGCGTCGCCGCCTTCAAAGCGGCCCAGCTTGATGTCGCCGGCCGAGTTGCCGATCTGGACCCACATGTCGTCCACGCCGACCGAGCCGCCCTTGCCGGCCATGTAGCTGGCGCGGCCAGCGACGAAACCGCCGCCCTTGTCGGCCTTCGAGAAGGCGTTCAGTTCAACGCGACCACCTTGGCTGGCGCCACGGCCGTTGTTCTGGTACTTGGTGTCCATTTCGACGTTGGCGTCGAAGCCGACAGCGGCGAAAGCCGGAGCGGAGATCAGGGCGGCGATGGCCAGGGCCAGTTGGGATTTGCGGATCATGGTCAGACTCCTCTTTCGTTGCGGGAAGATGGCCGAATGTTCGACCTTGGGTGATGCTTGGTGATGAACAGTAGCGACTATTCAATTCCAATTTACCTGAGGATGACCCTTGGTAAACCGGTGTGTCGCGCCGGTGCAACATTTGCTCGGTGCCTGAATTGTGTGCTGCACTTTCGTTGCGGGGTAGTGCAGCGCGTTCAGACAACAGACCGGTTACGTCGGGTTTCTCGGCTGTGAATTTATGCCAGAACACTCATCCACAGTAGTGCCGTAAACGTTTGCGTTTTTACCGCACCATGATTTAGGCGAAAACCTAGGGAACATCCTTGTCGCAATTACGCGACGTTACAGCGCCACCATCCATTCGTGGGCTGGATCGTTCTTGAAATGCCAGAGCCGGCCCGGACCCGCCATGACATTCAGGTAGTACAGGTCGTAGCCGTGCGGCGCGACACAGGGGTGATACCCGCGAGGAACCATCACGACGTCGTGGTTTTCCACTGCGCAGGCCTCGTCAATACTGCGGTCGTCGGTATAGACGCGCTGAAACGCAAAACCCTGCGGAGGGTTCAGTCGGTGGTAATAAGTTTCTTCGAGCAGAGTTTCTTCCGGCGGCACATCGCGGTCATGCTTGTGCGGCGGATAGCTGCTGGAATGGCCCGCAGGGGTGATCACCTCGACCACCAGCAGGTGGTCGGCGCCCGGGTCGTCCTGGGGCAGGATGTCGCAGACATGGCGCGTGTTCGAGCCTTTTCCGCGCACGCTGCGGCGCAAGGTGCTGCCGTCGATGCGCCGCACGGCGTGGCCGCCCTTGCTCGGTGCAGTGCAGAGCGCGACCTCGCTGTCCCGGCTGGCGGTGACCGTGAGCGTCTGGCCGCCGGGCACGTACAGCGCGTCCGGCGACTGCTCGGCGAACACGCTGTCCCGCGAACCCAGTCCCGCGAACACGGTGTCGCCGACCCGCACTTCGACGGTGCCCGTCAGCACCACGATGCACAGCTCGCGGGTGCCCGTGTCTATCGTTTCATGGTCACCCGCCGCCAGCCGCAGCGCACGGAAGCCGACGTGCGTCCAGCCGGCGCGCTCGGGCGTGATTTCGCAGATTTCCCGCCCGGAGGCGGCCTTGACGAGCAGGCTCATGGTGTTCAGCTTCCCAGTCGGTTGACGATGGCCCGCAACGTGTCGTGGCCCTTCTTGGCGTAGGCGTAGCTCGGGGCCACGGCGGGATCCTGCTCGGCCTCGACGACCAGCCAGCCCTCGTAGCCGGCCTCCTTCAGCGTGGTCAGCACCGCGTCGTAGTCGATCACGCCGTCGCCTGGCACGGTGAAGGTGCCGTTGATGACGCCGTTGAGGAAGCTCCAGCTGTCGTTGCGCGCCTGCGCGATGACGGCAGGGCGCACGTCCTTGCAATGCACATGCACCACGCGGCTCAGGTGCTTTTTCAACGGTACGAGCGGGTCGGCGGCGCCGCCGAAGTAGGCGTGGCCGGTGTCATAGAGCAGGAAGACCTTGGCCGGGTCTGTCAGCGCCATGAGCTGGTCGATGTCGGCGGGGGACTCGACATACGCGCCCATGTGGTGGTGGTAGGCGAGCCGGATGCCGTAGGTGTCGAGCAGGTGCTGGCCGAAGGCGTTCAGGCGCTCGGCGTAGGCCTGCCACGCGGCGGCGTCGCGGAAGGTCGGGCGCTTGCTGACGGGCGTGTCGATCTGGCCTTGCACGGTGCCGGCGCACTCTCCATAGACGACGACATTTGCGCCGTTGAACTGTAGCTTGGCCATGTGTGCAACGCAGCGGTCGATCTCAGCCTCCACCGTGTCTTCGGCCAGGAAACCCGAGTACCAGCCCGAGACGCAGGCCACGCCGAACTCGTCGAGCTTGGCTTTCAGGCCGGGGCCGTCCTTGGGGAACTTGTTGCCGAGTTCGAAGCCTTCGTAGCCGATCTCGGCACCTTCGGAAAGCGCGGTTTCGAGCGGGGTTTCGCCGCCGAGGGCGGGCAGGTCATCGTTCATCCAGGAGATGGGGTTGATGCCGATGCGGACGTTCCAGGTCATGTGCGGTTCCAGTGATTCGGGTGCAGTGAAAGTCAGTGAAATTGCTTCTTCTTGGCTTCGACGTAGCGGGCGTGCGCGGCCATCGCTTCGGGGCGGGGCGACACCTCCGGCAGCGCGACTTCCCACCAGGTGCCGCCGTCGTTCGTCGTGCGGCGGTGCGTCGTGTCGATGACGAGCACCTGCGATTTCGTGGCGGCGCGGGCGCGGGCCAGCTCGCGGCGCAACTCGGCGACATCCTTCACATGCACCGCGTCCGCGCCCATCGAGCGGCCGTGCATCGCGAAGTCGATCGACGAAGGCTGGCCGCCTTCGGGGATGCAGTCGTCGAGCATGTTGTTGAAGCTCGCGCC
>JBEANV010000568.1:0-5336 GCA_041165285.1 Pseudomonadota bacterium
GGAATCTTTCAACCACTGCGCTGGTCAGCCGGCCCGGCGCTGGGCACACTGTCGGGCCATGACACCATCCCGCTGGAGACACCCGCATGCGCCGAGACACCGCCGATTCCACCCGCCGCCGCCTGCTGTCCGCCGCCGCGCTGACCCCGCTGCTGCCGGCACTCGGGACGCTGGGCGGCTGTGCGTCGGCACCGCTGTCGCCGATCGAAGCGACGGAAGGCACGGACCCCGCCGCGCTGGTCCTGCTGCAAGACAGCGCCGCCGCCCACGGCCTGGCCGCATGGCGCAAGGTGAAAGACCTCAATGTGGGCTACAGCGGCGAGTGGCGCACGCTGGTCGGGCGCATCCAGCCTGAACGCTCCGACGTCCAGTTTCGCGTCAGCGCACAGGAGCGGCTGCTGCCCGCCGAGGGACTGATCGCCCAGGCCCACATCGGCCCGGGCGGGCACAAGCAGGTGGTGCGCCACCTGGGGCCGGACCAGGCACAAGGCCAGGTGCAGATTTGGTACAACGGCACGCTCAGCCGCGACGAGCCGCTGCGCCGCGCTGCGGCGATGGTGGCCGATGGCAACCGGCTGTGTCTGCTCGGCCCGCTGGCGTTGATCGACCGGCCCGTGGTGCTGCGGCTGGCAGGGCTGGAGCAGGTGGGCGACCATGCCTGCGAGCGGCTGATGGTGCGGCTGACGCCCGGACTGGGTTTGTCGCCGGTGGAGCAGCTCGTGCTGTGCATCGACCGGCGCACCCGGCTGATGCGGCGCGTGCGCTTCACGCTCGACGGACTGGCCTCGACCCAGGGCGCGGTGGCCGAGGTCGATGTGTCGGACTTCCAGAACATCCACGGCGTCGAGTGGCCGACGCGCTTCCACGAACGCATGCGCAAGCCGATCCCGCTGCTGCCCATGCACGATTGGCAGGTCACGGGGCTTGACGTCAACCGCGGTTGGTCGGCCAACGACATCACCGGCGCCCAATTCGCCGGCGTGGCGAAATCGGCCGCCAAGACACTGCCGGGCAGCAATCCCGTCATCGGCTGAGCCGCTTCAGGCGCCGGGCGTGTCCTGGCGCGGGCCGAAGCGCTCGATGTTGCGGGCGCGTGCCCGTTCGGCCTCGATCTCGCGGTTGCGCGGCTCGGCGGCCGTCACCAGCGAGGCGATGAGTTCACGCGCCGAGCGGGCGACTTCCTCGACCGCCCGGTCGAAAGCCGCTTCGTTGGCCCGCGAAGGCACGCTGAAGCCACTGAGCTTGCGCACGAACTGCAGCGACGCGTCGCGGATCTCCAGCTCGGTGGCGGGTGGCTCGAAATTGAACAGGGTGCGGATGTTGCGGCACATGGTGGTCCTCGACGTGCCGTCAGGCCAGCGGCTGGGCGCGACCGGCGCCGCTGAAGAGGGACAAGTCCAGCGGCCGGCTCTGGCCGAGCCACATCGTGTAGTCGCGGTGGTCGGCGAGTTCATCGCCGGTGAGCGGATGCACGAACACCGTCAAGCCACCGCGGTGGGCGTTGAGCCAGGGCACCAGCTCGCCGAACAACTCCGCGCGGAACGCGAGCTGGCAGCTCCAGTCCGGGTGCGGCCCCACCGGCTGCGCATGCACCCGGCCCATCGCCAGAGAAAAGTGCTGCGCCGCGGCTTCGCACAGGGCGCGGGCCTGGTCGATCGTCTCGGCGCTGAAGTACACGTGGGCGTGGTAGCCCTTGATCGACGGGATGATGTCCATGTCTACTGCCTGGCCTTCTTCTCGGGAAGCAACTCGACGAATGCGGCGCACTGGTGCACCCATGCGGTCAGGTCCCGATCCTCTTCAAGACCGGCCGGATCAATGTACACGTAGCCCCGCATCGGCTTGCCCGTGAAGTCCATGGGCCGCACATGGGGCCGCGCCAGCGCTTGCTCGTGCGCATCAGGACCGACCCGGGCCATCAGGGTCGACTGGAGGATGCCGACGAACATCTTGCCGTCCAGCAGGAAGGCGAGTCCGCCAAACATGCGTTTCTCCGTGACACCGGGGCGATCGGCGACAACCTCTCGAACGCGTTGCGCAAGACCGGGATCAAAGGCCATGACCATCTCCTGGATAGGCTGATTGCGCCTGTTCTACAGCCTGCGGCCCGAGGAGTAAGCTGTAGTTCCGGCCGGACGGCCTGGTATTCGCCAGGTGACACGGGCTGGGCCGGATTGAGCGAAAGGACTGGTCATGTTGTCCGATTCCTCTGTCACCACCATGCTGCCCGTCAAGGACATGGACCGTGCGCGCGCCTTCTATGAAAACTGCCTGGGCCTGAAACCCGGCGGCATGCGGCCCGACGGCAAGTTCGTCTATGCAGTCGGCGGCAGCACACTGGCACTTTTCCCGAAACCCGAGGGAACCAGGGCTGACCACACCGCGATCAGTTTCCAGGTGGCCGACATCGCTGCCAGCATCGAAGCCTTGAAACGCGCGCAGGTGGTGTTCGAGGACTACGACTTCCCCGGGCTGAAAACGGTCAATCACGTGTGCGTGCTCGGATCGGAGAAAGCCGCGTGGTTCAAGGACACCGAGGGCAACTACCTCTGCATCCATGAGGACATTGGCTAAACCAGTGCCATGGCCATCATGGCCAAGCCGATGATGCCCACCGTCCAGACGACCGTCCGCAGGTAGGGGAGGCCGAGGTAGTAGACGCCGATGTAGAGGAGCCGGGACCAGAAGAAGATCTGGGCGCCGAGGAGCACCTGCGGCGACTGGGCCCCGGAAACGTGCGCAACAAGTGCCAGCGCGGCGAACAGGACGAAGGCCTCCAGCGTGTTCCTGGCCGTCCGGTCTGCGCGGCCGGCGAGCGGCGAGGCGTCAGGCAGATGGTCCCGGTTGCCCATCGCTACCTTGAGGCCGTCCAGTGTCCACCCCTTGGCCCGAATCAGGCTGGCGGCAAGGAGCAGGAACCAAGTGATGGCGGCCATGTAGACCACCAGCGAGAGGAGTTGTGTCATGGTTTTTCCTGATGCAGCGGCAGCAGATTAGGAAGGTGTTCTGGTCGGGATGCCACCTTGACCCGAAAGCTGAGTGTATGCCCGTGAACACGAATGGTTACGCGGTATTACCCTAAATACGCTTGGGGGATCGGGCGTGTTTCAAGCCAAATTAAGAGTGGCCGCGCTGGGCGCCGTGCTGTAGAAGAGCAGCATGGTGCCATTTTTGCCAATATACTCTCGCCGCCTGGCATGCACACGTGAAGCCACCTTGATTGACGCCGGGTTTTCTGGATCGACGATAGAACCAAAGTATTCTTGCTGCAGCGTGGTGAAACCAAAGTCAAGGCAAGCCTTGCCCGCTTCTGTTGCGTATCCACATGATCTGAATTCTGAATGGATATGCCAGCCAATTTCAAGGATTCTTTGGTTCTCAACTGTTTGATAGGTAATGCCGGCATCGCCGATGAAGCGCCCATCTTCCAGTAGCTCAATGGCCCACAGGCCAAATCCGACTTCCTCGTAACTCTTCAAGCTACAGTTTATCCAGCGTTCAATTTCACTCTCACTGTTCATTCCTGGATAAAACCTCGCCGCATAGGGATCAGCGAATACCGACTGTAGCGCCGAGCAGTCTGAAGCCACGTAGCGGCGCAATCCCAGTCGGGCAGTTTGAAGGATGTAGGTCACGGTGGGGAAATTTGCGACGCGTAACGTAGAAGTGAGAGGCAGCCGGAGCGCAGCGTAGGGAACCAAAAGCGCAGCTTTTGGCTGTCCCGCTCGACTGCCGGGTTAGCGAAGTAATCGGCCCGCCCTCGCCGCAAACCGTCCCGAAGAAACTGGTGGCGCACCCCGCCCGGGCGTGGCAAGGTAGAACGCGGCACCGGGGAAGACCGATATGGCAATGGTGCGCACTGCCCGCGGGTTAGCGTGGTCAAGGGCTGCGTCATCGACATTGGTGAACCAAGGCGAGGGTCTACCGCCCGCGCCGTGGTATCCCGTTTGAGAGAGTGATCAAGACGACGTACCCGATCCGGTGCCACGTTCCACTTTCGATGATGGAGCACGTCATGGCACAACGCAATCGGAGCCTGGGCCGCGCCGGCCTGCAACTCACCCACCCCAACGCCGCCGGCATCGACATCGGCAGTGCCAGCCACTACGTGGCCGTGCCGCCGGACCGCGATGACGAGCCGGTGCGCGAGTTCTCCGCCTTCACCGCCGACCTGAACCGTCTGGCCGACTGGCTCACGGCCTGCGGGGTCGATACCGTGGCGATGGAGTCCACCGGGGTTTACTGGATCGCCCTGTTCGAGTTGCTCGACTGCCAGTGGCTGCAGCAGTTGATGAGCTACGGCCTGCTGCGCGGAGCGTTTCGTCCCAGTGAAGGTGTGTGCGTGCTGCGCTCGCTGTCTCGCCAGCGTGCCACGCTGCTGCGCACCCAGGCGCGCTGCGTGCAGCACATGCAGAAGGCGCTGACCCAGATGAATCTGCAACTCACCAACGTCATCTCCGACATCGCCGGGGCCACCGGTCAGGCGATCGTGCGCGCCATCGTCGCGGGAGAGCGCAACCCCTATGTGCTGGCCGGACTGAAGAACTCGCGTATTCATGCCAGCACCGACGAGATTGCCCGCAGCCTGCAAGGCTCCTGGCGGGCCGAGCACCTGTTTGCCCTTCGCCAAGCGCTCGATGCCTTCGACTTCTGCGGCCAGCAACTCCAGCAGTGCGATGCCGAGATCGATGCCCAGCTCCAGCGCCTGCACATCACCGAGGCCGATCCCGCCAACGGCAAGAAGCGCGGCCGCGCACGCAATGCCCCCAAGTTCGACCTGCGCACCCGGCTGTTCCAGATGTGCGGCGTCGATCTCACCCGCATCGACGGCATCGATGTCACCACCGCCCTGGTCGTCGTCTCCGAGATCGGCGCCGACATGAGCCGGTTCCCCAGCGACAAGCATTTCGCTTCCTGGCTCGGGCTGTGCCCCGGCACCAAGATCACCGGCGGCAAGGTCATGAGCGGCAAGACCAAGCGCTGTGCCAACCGTGCCGCGCAAGCGCTCCGGATGGCCGCCGCTGCTCTGCGCACCAGCCAGTCCGCGCTCGGTGCGTATTTCCGCCGTCTGTGCTCACGCATGGACAAACCCAAGGCCGTCACCGCCGCCGCCCACAAACTCGCCCGCCTCATCTACGCCATGCTCACCAAGGGGCAGGAGTACACCGATCAGGGCCAAGACTATTTCGAGGAGCGTTACCGCCAGCGCGTGATCCACAACCTCACCAGGCGCGCCCAGCAACTCGGCATGGCGCTCGTGCCCGTCGAACCAGTTGCCAAGGTCGCCTGAAAAAGTCATGGAAAATCAATCACTTGGAAGGAGTTTCTTGAGAGGC
>JBEANV010000569.1:0-16475 GCA_041165285.1 Pseudomonadota bacterium
CCACCCCGGCACGCTGGACGATGGCTGTACCGTGTCGTCCACCTCGGCCTCATGGGTGGTGAGCCTGGACAACCCGACAGGCCACTGCGCAGAAGCCCTCGGCAAGACCACCGGCGCCCGGCTCGTCGCCCGGCACGCCCGGGGGGACGGCTCACCCGGCGTCGCAGTGGAAGTCCGCGATGCGAACTGCGGAAGCGTCATGCGCCAAGGCCAGGTGCTGTTCAACGGCTATGGACGGGCACAGCCGGTCCCCGAGCCCATCCGCTGCGTCGTGGTCAAGCATCCCGGCAGCAGCACCAGCCGGACCTTGCATGTGGTGCTGAACGCTGGCGGCACTGTGCGCACCTGTGACCCGGCCGCCACCGACCAGCGCGACACCCGTCGCTGCCTGGTGAACTGAGGAGACGCCCGTGACCCGCCGCCGCATCTCCACACCCGCCTCCACCCGCGGCTTCGTGCTGCTCGAAGCCCTGATCGCGCTGCTGATCTTCTCGCTGGCCGTGCTCGGTCTGGTCGGCCTGCAAGCCTCGATGACCCGCGCCACCAGCGGCGCCAAGTACCGCGCCGACGCCGCCTACCTCGCCAGCGACCTCGTCGGCCTGATGTGGACCGACAGCCGCAATCTGGCGCTTTACGACGCCGGGAGTTGCGCCGGACACCCGCCCTGTCAGCGCTGGATGGACCGCGTCAGTGAACGCCTGCCCACCGGTGTCGGCAAAGCGGAGGTGTCAAAGACAGAACCCGGACAAGTCACCGTGAAGGTCACCTGGCAGGTGCCCAGCGACGAGGTCCGCCAGTTCCAGACCACCACCGCGATCAACTCCAACCCTGTCCAGCCCTGACCCGAGCGACATGACCGCGTCTTCCGCTTCCCCCGTCGCCCAACGCGGCGTCACGCTGATCGAATTGATGGTCGGCATGGTCATCGGCCTGCTTGCCGTGCTGGTCATCGCCCAGGTCACCACCGTTTACGAAGGCCGAAAGCGCACCATCACCGCCGGCTCGGACGCCCAGGTCAACGGCGCGCTCGCCCTGCAGACGCTCCAGCGCGACGTGCAGACCAGCGGCTACGGGCTGTCAGAAGGCGGTGCCACGGGCTGCCGCATCGTCGGCCAGCGAACGGGCATGGCCACCCGCTTCGAGCGCACGCTGGCGCCGGTGGTCATCACGGACGGCGCGGATGGCGCCGCGGACAGTCTGGACGTGCTGATGAGCAACCACGCCGACTTTGCGTTGCCCACCCGTGTTGCGGGCAACCACCTGCGTGCAGGCAACCTGTTTGTCATCGGCAACAACACCGGCCTGGGTCACCACAAGGGTGACCTGATGCTGGCCGTGCCCATCCCGACACCCGATCCGACCGACCCGGTGCGCTACTGCAGCCTGTTCAACCTGAGCGCCGACCCGGTGCCAGGCAGCAACCAGCTCTTCCACGACGCCGGCGCCGATGGTCCCTGGAACCAGGATCTCGTTACAACCGTATTCCCCGGCGCCCAGAGCACCGACCTGTCCTACGCCGCGGGCAGCCTGCTGCTTGACCTGGGCACCCTCGTCAGCCGGCGCTTCTGCGTGACCGGGCTGGCCGATGCCCAGTGCGACACCGCCGCGTCGCAGAGTCCCTACCAGCTGCGTCAGATCTCCTTCGACAGCGGCACCGGCCTGACCAGCGCCGACGACCTCTACCCGCAGATCGTCCAGCTCCAGGCTGTCTACGGCATGGACACCAGCGCCATCGCCGACCAGGTTGCCGACGTCTGGACGGCGGTGTCGCCCACCACCGCGAAGGGCTGGCAGCGCGTGGTCGCCGTGCGCGTGGCGGTGGTCGCCCGCAGCACCCAGAACGAGCAGCGCCCAGCCAGATCGAACGGCAGCGCCGCCGAGTGGGTCACGCCATCCTTGCCCGTCTGGTATCCGGACGGCGTCACCGCCGAGCCGCTGCGTGTCGACAAGGCCCCGCCCGGCGCCGGTGACGACTGGCGCAACTACCGCTACAAGGTGTTCGAGACCGTGATCCCCTTGCGCAATCTGCTGTGGCAACCCGCTTGAGCCGCCCATGGACCACCTCGCAATGAAAACGTCTCCCTTGCACCTGCGGCGGCAGCGCGGCATCTCGCTGCTGTTCGCCATGGTCACCGTGGTCGCACTGTCGCTGGCGGCCGTGGCGATGATCCGCTCGGTCGATACTGGCACCACCATCCTGGGGAACCTGAGCTTCAAGCAGGACACCCTGATGGCCGCGGACGAAGCCACCCGGCTCGCCATCCTGTGGCTCGAAGAGCGGCAGAAGACGGACCCGGACGGCCTGAACGTCACCCAGCGTGACCAGGGTTACTGGGCGCAACTGGTGCCCGGTCTGGACCCCACCTCGACCAGCAAGTCCGCCAGCCGCGTCGCCATCGACTGGAACAACGACAGCTGCCGCTCGCAGCGTGGCCCGACCCCGCTCGACTGCCTGAAGACCCGCGAGAAGTCACTCGCCAACCAGGTCACGGCGCGATTTCTCATCATGCGGCTGTGCTCGGAAGCCGGCAGCTCCACGACCGGCACCAATCTGTGCCCCCGCCCGCTGAACGCCACCAGCCAGCTCACCAGCGAACGGGGCGAGATCAACAGCCAGAACCCGGTGCGCATCGGCTCCAGCAGCGTGGCCGAGTACTACCGCATCGTCGTGCGTGCCCAGGGCGCGCGCAACACGGTCAGCACCACCGAAACACTGGTGCATTTCTGAACCGACATGAACCGCATGCCCACCCGTCGCCACCCTCTCGGCCTGCTGGCCCTTGCCGCCGCACTGGCTTGCTGCGGGACGATCGGCAGCGTACAAGCGGCGCTGATCGATGTCTCCAACGTGCCGCTGAGTGCCTCGCTGTCCCAGGTCAAGCCGAACATCATGTTCATCTTGGACGATTCCGGCTCGATGGCGCTGTCCTACATGCCGGATGAAGCCAGTATCCCCGACGGCAATGGCTTCCCTGGCGAAAACTATGGCTACCGCTCAAGCCACTGCAATGGTCTGGCATTTAACCCGACATTGCCCTACCGACCACCGGTTCGCGCAGACGGCTTCAATCCGTCGGCAGCCACGACCTCACTCAACAGCAGCGTCTACTACACCTACAAGAACGACAAGAAGCTGGCTCCAATGTCCTGGACATATCTACCCAACGGGAGCATCGACAGGTCAACGCCCTTTTTCAAGGACTGCACCCTCAGCCGCGCCGAGCCGTCAGACCAGTTCATCCCAGTTACCGTCAGCACCACCTCGGATGCAGCACTGCGGCAGAAATACGCCAATTGGTACGCCTACTACCGGACACGGCGCCTGCTGATGCGCACCGCGACCGGTGAAGCTTTCCGCAACATCGGTGACAACTTCCGCGTTGGCTTCACGGTCATAAGCGACAGCAGCGTCACCGGCAGCAGCTTCCTTGACGTCAAGGATTTCACGTCGACCCAGCGCAACAGCTTTTATGAGCAGCTCTATTCGGCCCAGACCAGCACTGGCTACACACCACTGCGGGGCGCTTTATCCAAGACTGGCCGCTACTTCGCCAACAGGGTCACTGGCCAGCGCTTGGACCCGATGCAGTACTCCTGCCAGCGCAACTACGCGCTGCTGTCCACCGACGGCTATTGGAACAGTGGCGAAAGCGGCTATCCGGGTTTGGAAACCGACAGTTACGGCCCGCTCAAACTCAACGGCAGTCGCATTGGCCAACAGGACGGCGCCGACGCACGCCCGATGAAGGACAGCACCGACGCGGCCGGCGGTGGCGACAGCAACTCGCTGGCCGACGTCGCCCAATACTTCTGGGCGACCGACCTGCGCCCCGATTTCACCAATAACGTGTCCCCCACCAAGCGCGACACAGCCACTCACCAGCACCTCAACACCTTCACGGTCGGTCTTGGTGTCCCCGGAATCTTGTCCTACGACCGAAACTATCTGACAAAGAGCACCGGCGATTTCGTAGATCTCAAGACTGGCGCGAAAAACTGGCCTGTTCCGACTCCGACGGACATCAACCCGCTCGGCGACGCCACCCACATCGACGACCTCTGGCACGCCGCCGTCAACGGCCGCGGCCAGTACTTCTCGGCCACCGACCCGCAGACCCTGTCCGACGCCATCGGCACCACGCTCAACGAGATCAGCAAGGACGCCGGCTCCAGCGCCGCCGCCTCCGCCAGCTCGCTCACTCCGGTGACCGGCGACAACTGGGTCTTCCTGCCGAGCTACAGCAACTCGCCCACCTGGCACGGCGACCTGCGGGCTTTCCAGTTCACCACCGACGCAGTCACCTCTGGCCTGATCGCCCCGGACACCAGCGACGGCAAGGCCGTCTGGAGCGCCCGGACCCGGCTCGACGGCCGCGACCTTGCCACCCGCCCGCGGCGCGTTCTGTTCGGCAACAGCGCCGGCCGGCTGCTCGACTTCACCTACGCCAATCTGCAGGCGCTCCGATACAACTCCGACTTCGACGACCTCTGCGCCGGTTCGCGTCCCCTGTCGCAATGCAGCCGCCTCACGCCGGCCGCGCTGGCGAAGGCCACCGGAGAAAACCTGGTGAGCTTCCTGCGCGGTGATCTGCAGCTCCAGATGGGCGTGCCAGCGCCGGACAACCAGGTCTTTCGCAACCGCTTCTCGCGCCTCGGCGATTTCGTCAACGCCGCGCCGGTCTATGTCGCCAAGCCGCCGTTCAAGTACGCCGACGCCGGTTACACGCAGTTCGTCACCGACCACACCAGCCGCGCCAAGATGGTCTACGCCCCGGCCAACGACGGCATGCTGCACGCCTTCCAGGTCGGCGAGAACGAGACCGATCCCGTTGGCGGTGACGAACTGTGGGCCTTCGTGCCACGCGGCGTGCTGCCCCATCTGCGGCGGCTTGCGGACGTGGGCTACGACGCCACACACAGCAACCTGCTCGATGCCACACCCACCATCGGCGACGTCTTCGCCGACGGTCAGTGGCGCACCATCCTCGTCGGCGGCATGGGCGCCGGCGGCCGTTACTACTACGCGCTCGACATCACCAACCCGGCCTCCCCCGCGCTGCTCTGGGAGTTTTCGGACGCCAACCTGGGCCTGACATTTGGCAACCCGGTGATCACCAAAGACGCCAAGGGCACCTGGCTGGTGGCCTTCACCTCGGGGATCAACAACGTCGGCGACGGCAAGGGCCGGATCTACCTGCTGGACGCCGTGACCGGCAGGCCGCGCACGGGTGCGGGCGAAATCGTCACCTCGGCCGGGGACACCACCACCCCCAGCAACCTCGGTCGCCTCAACGCCTGGGTGCCCAGCGACACGGACAACACGGCGCTGCGCTTCTACGCCGGTGACATGCTGGGCAACCTGTGGCGCTTCGACCATGACGACCGGGTCGCCCCCTCGGGCATCGAAGCCACGCTGCTCGGCCAGGCGCTGGGGCCGAATCTGGTGCCGCAGCCCATCACGGGCAAGCCGGTCCTCACCGAACTGCTCGCCGACCACATGCCCGTCACCGTCGTCTCCTTCGGCACCGGGCGCCTGGTCAACAACGCCGATCTGGCCTCCACCGGCCTGCAGACCATCTACTCGATCCGCGACACGCTGGGCAGCACGGGCCTGGGTCCATTGCGCGACCCGAACGCCAGGCTGGTCCGCCAGGAACTCAACGCCAGCCGCCGCCTCGACGATGCCAAGTCGGTCAACTGGAACGCCCAGAACGGCTGGTACGTCGATCTGGACCAGTCCAGCGGCGAGCGGGTCGCCCTGGACGGCGTCCCGCTGGCCTCCGGCCTGATCGCCTTCGCCTCGACCGTGCCGAACGGCGATCCCTGCGGCAACGGCGGCAGCTCCTACCTCTACCAGTTCCTGCTGCCCTCGGGCGACGTGCGGGACGTGGAGGTGTCGAACTCGCTCATCGTCGGTGTCGGCCGGGTGATGGACAGCACCGGGCGGGTCAGCGCGTTCTTCACCAAGCGCGATCAGAGCACCCAGCTCAAGGCGGCTGGTCTCGGCATCCGCAGCAAGTCCAACACGCTGCGGCGCGCGGCCTGGCGCGAGCTGAACTGAAATGTTCGTGCGCAGCAAGGCGCTGGCAGCGTGCGTGAGCGGTTCGGTCGCGCTGCATGTCGGCATGCTGCTGTCCGGTGAACTGCCCGCGTCGATGCCGACGCACAGCCGGCAGGTGCGAGGCCAGCCGTCCGGGATGCAAGTGCGCATGCACGCCGAGCCCGCACCTCGAACGGCGTCAGCAGCCCGGGTCGTTCCGCCCGCCACGCCCGTTCGCCCAGTGCAACCGGCCTGGGATCCGGAAACACTGCCACCAACCGGCGCAGGCCCGGCGACCGCAGCACAGACGCCCGCGGCCGTGCCGCAAGACGGGCCGGCCGGTGATCCTGATGCCACCTACCTGTCACGCAGCCAGCTCACGCGGGCGCCCGCGCCGCAGCAGTCCATCGACCTGCTCTACCCGGAGCTGGCGCCGTCAGGCCGCTTCCGGGCGGTGGTCACGCTGTTCATCGACGACCGGGGGGTCGTGCAGCGGGTGCGCATCGACGAAGCGGACGACAGCGGCCTGCCGCCGCTGCTGGAGGACGCGACCCGGCAAACCTTCCTGCGCAGCGCCTTCGCGCCGGGTGAGGTCGACGGGCGCCCGACCCGCTCGCGGCTGCGCATCGAGGTCGAATACACCACCGAGCCACTGCGGGACGGCGCACAGACCGCCACGCGCTGACCCGGACCAGGCGCCGGTCAGACGTCGGCCAGCACCCGCAGGTGGGCCGCGACGCTGCGCGCCAGCGCACTCAGCACGTAGCCACCTTCGAGGCAGGACACGATGCGGCCCCGGCTGTAGCGGTCCGCAACATCGACCAGCCGCTGCGTGATCCAGGCGTAATCCGCCTCGACCAGCCCGAGCTGGCCCAGGTCGTCCTCGCGGTGGGCGTCAAAGCCAGCGGAGATGAAGATCATCTCCGGCTGGAAGGCGTCCAGCCGCGGCATCCAGTACATCTCGATCAGCTCGCGCACATCCATGCCGCGGGTGTAGGCCGGCACGGGCACGTTGACCATGTTGTCGCCCATGGGCACGCCGCCGCTGTACGGGTAGAGCTGGTCCTGGAAGAAGCTGGCCATCAGCACCCGCTCGTCGCCAGCGATGATGTCTTCGGTGCCGTTGCCATGGTGGACATCGAAATCGACGATCGCCACGCGCTTCAGGCCACGCACGTTGAGCGCATGGCGCGCCGCGATGCAGACGTTGTTGTAGAAGCAGAAGCCCATCGCCTGCGAGCGCGTGGCGTGGTGACCTGGCGGGCGGATGGCACAGAAGGCGTTGCGGTAGATGCCATCGATCACTGCATCCGTGGCGGCTACGGCGGCCCCTGCGGCGCGCAACATCGCCTGGCGGGTGGCAGGACAAACGGAGGTATCGGGGTCGAGCGCACGGTGTTCACCGGTCGCGATGGCCTGCTGCAGAAACTCGTCGAGTTCGAGCAGATAGCCTTCGTTGTGCGCCAGCACCAGGTCCGCATGTTGCGCCAGCGGCACGTCTGGACGGGCAAGCGCAATGTCCAGCCCGGTGGAGAGCAGGTGGTCTTCGATCGCGTCGAGGCGCTGCGGACACTCGGGATGGCCGGGGCCCATGTCATGACCGCGGCAGTCCGGGTGGGAATAAAAGGCAGTGCTCATGTTGTCTGGCACACCGGACGTCCGCCGTCCGCTGTGTTGTCCCTCAAGCTTCGTTTCGGTTCGGGTAAGGTATCACCGATGATGAACCGCCCACATCACACGCTGCTGACGCCCCCGCTGTCCCCTGCTCTGGCGACACCACTGACCGAGGCGCTGGAACGCCTGATCGACCAGGTCGGGTCGGTGGTGGTCGGCAAACATGCGCAAATCGTCGACAGCGTCGCCTGCCTGCTCGCCGGGGGACATCTGCTGATCGAGGATGTCCCCGGCGTCGGCAAGACCACCCTGGCCCAGGCGCTGGCGGCGTCGGTCGGCCTGCACTTCTCCCGGGTGCAGTTCACCGCCGACCTGACCCCCAGTGACCTGATCGGCATCAGTGTCTACGAGCGCGCACGCGAGGGGTTTGTCTTTCATCAAGGCCCCGTCTTCACCCAGGTGCTGCTGGCCGACGAGATCAACCGCGCCGGCCCGCGCACCCAGAGCGCACTGCTGGAGGCGATGGAGGAACGCCAGGTCAGCCTCGACGGCGAGACCCGCGCGCTGCCTGCACCTTTTTTCGTGATCGCCACCCAGAATCCCGCAGAGCAGCTCGGCACCTACGCGCTACCCGAGAGCCAGCTCGACCGCTTCCTGATGTGCCTCACGCTCGGCTATCCGTCGCCGTCGGCCGAACGGGCGCTGCTCGAAGGCCACGACCGGCGTGAGGCGGTGCGCCACTTGCTGCCGGTGATGTCCGCACAGGAGCTGCTGGCCGCGCAGGCCGCGGTGCAGCGTGTCCACGCGGCCCCCGCGCTGCTGGACTACCTGCAGGCGCTGATCGCCGTGACCCGCAACGGCCAGTGGTTCACGCAGGGGCTGTCACCACGGGCAGCATTGGCATGGCTGCGGGTCGCGCGTGCCCGGGCTTTTCTCGCCCGGCGCTCGCATGTCACGCCGGAAGACCTGCAGGCGCTGGCCGTGCCCGTGCTGGCCCACCGCCTGCCGCCCCGCAGCGGCGCCGGGCGCAGCCGGGCCGCGCAAGTGCGGGCGATGCTCGACGCCGTGCGGCTGGTCTGAGGCGGGTGGACTTGCTGCCCGACTGGCGCCTGCCCTGGACCACGCGGTGGCAGGCCTGGTGGAACCGGCGCCATCCGCGCACCGACACCCTCCAGCTCGACCACCGCACGCTCTACATCGTGCCCACCGCATCGGGTCTGCTGTATTGCGTGCTGCTGGTGTGCCTGCTGCTGGCGTCGATCAACTACCAGCTCAACCTCGGCCACCTGCTCACCTTCACGCTCGCCAGCGCAGCGCTGGTCGCGCTGCACGCCACACACGCAACCCTGAGCGGACTGCACCTGCGGGTGCGGATGAGCGAGCCGGGGTTTGTCGGCCAGGCCATCGGCATCGACATCACGCTGCAGGACGAGACCTCGGCTACCGGCTGGCGCCACCCCATGCGCCTCGGCCGCCACGGGCTGGTGCTGCGCTGGCACGACACGCCCGAGGGCACACCAGTCGCCTGGACCCCCGACGCAGAGTCGCTGCAGCGACTGACACGCCCCCTGACCCAGCGCGGGCCGCAGACCCTACCGCCGCTGGAACTCTCCAGCCGCTTCCCGCTCGGCTTGTTCCGCGTCTGGACGGTGTGGCGGATTGCGCACCAGCCTCTCGCCTGGCCTGCGCCCGAGGTCGACGCGCCTCCGGTCCCGCAAGACGATGGCGCCGAGCAGGCCAACGCCACCACCCGTCGGGTCGGTGTCTTGCCCGAGCCGGGTGACGACGACGGCGCACGGCCCTGGCGGCGCGAAGACCGGCCGTCCCAAGTGCTCTGGCGCCGCTCGGCGCAGAGTCTGGCGGCCGGTGGCGGGCTGCTGGTGCGCGAAGTGCCGCCGCCCCGGCAGTCCCGCGAGCTGCATCTGGACGGCAACCGCTTGCAAGGCCTCGACCCCGAGGCCCGCCTGCGCCGACTGAGCGCCTGGGTGCTGCAGGCAGACCAGCTCGGCCTGCGCTACCGCCTGAGCCTGGGCACGCTGCAGATTGACACGGGCGCTGGCCCGGGCCAGCGTCGGCGGTGCCTGGACGCACTCGCCTTGTGGCGCGCGCCATGAAGTGGGCGACGCTGCCGCGCGAATCCCGCGACACCCTGTTTCTGCTGGCCGCGCTGGCCTGGACGCTGTTGCCGCAGCTCGCACAGGTGCCGCGGTGGTGCGCCGCGCTCGCGTACACGGCGCTGGGCTGGCGGGCCTGGCTCGCGTGGCGGGGTGGCGCCCTGCCGTCCCGCTGGCTGCTGGTGCTGGCGCTGGTCGGTGCCTCGGCGGGAACACTGGCCAGCCACCAGTCCCTGCTCGGGCCGTCCGCCGGTGTGACGCTGCTGGTCGTGATGTCGGCGCTCAAGACGCTGGAGCTGCGCGCGCGCCGCGATGCCACCGTGGTGTTCTTTCTCGGCTTCTTCCTGGTGCTGGCCAACTTCCTGCATTCGCAGTCGCTGGCCACGGCGCTGGCCATGGGTGTCTCGGTCTGGCTGCTGATCGCCGCGCTGGTGCTGGCCCATCTGCCCGATCCTCCCGGCCAGCGCCTCCCGCTACAGCGGGCGCTGGTCCTGTCGGCGCGACTGCTGCTGACGGGCTTGCCGCTGATCGCTGCGCTGTTTCTGCTCTTTCCACGTGTCCCGCCCTTGTGGGCGATGCCGGGACCGGGCACTGGCAAGACCGGCCTGTCCGACCATCTGGCGCTCGGCGACGTGGCTGCACTGGCGCAGGACGACACGCTGGCGCTGCGGCTGCAATTCGAGGGCGCCGTGCCCCCGCCGTCGCAGCTCTATCTCCGCGGGCCGGTGCTGAGCGAACCGGAAGGCAGCGGCTGGCAGCGCCGGCGTCAGGCAGGGCCGGTCGCAGAGCCAGCGCCACCGGCCCGCCTGGTGCCCGCCGTGCGCTACGAAATGACCGTGGAGCCGCTCGGCCTGGGCACGCTGCCGATGCTGGAAAACGCCCGGACGCGCCCGACCCTCCCCGATGCGGAGCTGGATCTGCCGTGGTGGCGCCACCCGGAGGGCTACTGGTTCACGCAGCGGCCGCTGACCGAGCGGATGCGTGTCCTCGCCAGTGCCGTGCTCGACACCCCCCAGCACGACCCCGCAAGCGCATCGGACGCGCAGAGGCAGACAGACGATCCGCGCTGGGCACCCTATCTGGTGCTGCCAGATGGCCAGCATCCGCGGACCCTGGCCTGGGCCGACGCGCAGCGGGCGACTTTCGGCGCAGACCTGACCGACAGCGCCCGCCGTGCCCAGCGGCTGCTCGACCACATCCGCCAGCAACCCTACGTCTACACACTGGCGCCAGGCCAGCTCGGCCAGAACCCGGTCGACGCGTTCTGGCTCGACAGCCGCACCGGCTTCTGCGAGCACTACGCCAGCGCGGTCACGGTCGTGCTGCGCCGCTGGGGCATTCCGGCGCGCATCGTCACCGGCTATCTGGGCGGCGAGGTCAATCCGCTCAACGGCGTGCTGGAGATCCGCCAGCGTGACGCCCACGCCTGGGTGGAATACTGGCATGCAGCACGCGGCTGGGTGCGGCTGGACCCGACGGGTGCCGTGGCGCCGGAGCGAATCAGGCGCGGCGAGCGGCTGGCCCCGGCACGCGGGCTGATCGGGCAGACGCTGGTGGATCTGGATCCGCGCCTGCTGGACCAGGCGCGGGCGGCGTGGGGCGCCGCGGAGCACCAGTGGAACCAGTGGATCATGGGCTACTCGACCCACCGCCAGCAAGACCTGCTGGCCTCGCTTGGCTGGGAGGGTCTGGACAGCCAGGACTGGGGCCGCCTGCTGGCCGGTGCCTTTGCTGCGGCCGTGGGCATCGGCGCGGTCTGGGCGGCGTGGCGGGCACGGGCACGGCGGCGTGATCCTTGGCTGCGCGGTCACGACCGTCTGCGGCAGACACTGCGGCGCCGGGGCTACGACGCACCCGACCACCTGGCCACCGCCGGCCTGGTGGAGCACCTGCGCAGTCAGACAGACACCGACCTTGCAGCACTCACCCGCCCGCTGGAGAGACTCAGCGAATGGCGCTACGCACCAGCCGACCGACGCACTGCGCTGCGGCCACTCTGGCGCGCTGCGCAGCGGGCCGCGGAGCGTCTGCCCAAACACCAGGCCTAGGCGCTGTACAGAAGTACATGCAGCGCTTCGCCACCCGTACCGCCCGCGCCAACGGGCTATTGAAGCGGCGGAACTGGCGCAGCACATTCGGATCCGTGCGCACTTCGGTCGGCAGATTGAAAACGGTGGGCGGATCGGTGTGCAACTGCGTAGTCCAGCCACGCACGTCCTGCCGGCAATGCTGCGCGCCCTCGCCGAAACCCACGTTCTCAACCAGCGAGCTTACCGGGAATACGTCCAGCAGCCCGTGGCTGAACTGGTGGAAACACAGGCGGATCGCCCAGGAGTCGATCTTGCCGGCCATCTGGCGGTCCAGCATGTGGGACAGGTCGCTGCCACCACGGTTGAACCGCAAGCGCAAAGCGAGGTTCCATCGAAAACCACCGTAGCCCGACACCGCCCAGTCGATTTGTTCCCAGCGGTCGCGCCAGATCGCCCAGCCCCAGGAACTGGCCCGCAGACCGAATGTAGCGTCGTGGGTCTGCGCGTTGCCATGCTGGATCGGAAAGGAATAGCCCGACACGCTCATCACCTGCGGGTGGTCGGCGTAAGTCTGCAGCGACTGGTTCATGAACGTCAGGAAGCCGCTGGACAGCTTCAGGTCGTCTTCCAGCACGATCACCCTCTCGTGGGTACGCACCATCTCGGTCACGCCGTCGATAATCGACCGCGACAGGCCCAGATTGGTATCACGCTCGTGCAGTACCACACGAGCAAAGCCGGTGATGGTGCGGACGTAATCGCGTACCGCCTGCACCCGTTGCTCTGCACCCGGGCGCGGCCCATCACAGAACACATGCAACTCGCTCTCGCTGGCCAGCGAATTGACCAGCAGGGATGCCACTGTCTGCCGAGTCAGATCCTCTCTGGCATACACAAACAGACAGACCGGGGCAAGCAAGGAATTGTTCACAATAATTTTCACGCCACACTTTCAGTACCAAGACCACGACCTCCTGCGCCTGTTTTTAATATTTCACATTGATGACCGTACACAATTTCATTGTGACCGGCAACGGGGAAATTGAACCAAAAATACATCGCACCGTCGAATTTCAAATCAAGCCTTGACCACCCCCTTATCCAAAGGCACCCAAACCAATGGCTACAAAGTACTGGTATTCGAGAACCAATTCATAGCCGGACGGCGGCCTCCTGGCTTCGCGTTGGTCCATTGCATTTCCGGCTCGCCCCATATTGGGGTGGAAAACTGTTCCAGGCACGCGACCATTCAGGCGGGCCCTTCCGAAAAACCGTTCACCGGACCGACCTTGCCGGCCACGGCATCCCGCAAACCGGGTGTCATATCCCCCCGAACGAGGCAGAATGTCGCGCCATGCGCTCCACCGAATCTCCCTCCCCCGTCGTCGACGGCACCGCCGGCGAGCAGCGTGATGTTCTGCATGCTCTGGCCCTGGGCGCCACCTACCGGGTGCGAACCTGGGTGACGACGCTGCTGGCGGATCTGGCCTGGCGCAACCGGGACGGCAAGCGCTACACCAGCGAACAAGTGCGCGAGGCCATGGCCGCGCTGGCAGAGACCAGCCACATCGTCGAGCACCCGCAACGCCAGGGCTACTGGCGTGTCCACCCGGCGCACCACAGCACCGCCTACATCGATCTGCTGCAGCGCAGCGATCCGCAGTCGCTGCAGACCGTCTTGCTCGACACCGATGGCAGCCGCTCCGCAGCCCGGTTCGGCACGGCCTACTGGCACTTCGACAGCATGGAACTCGCCTGCGCGGTGACACGGCTGGCCATCTTCAGCGGCCAGGGCGCGCAGGCAATTGAAAGACTGCGCAGCGGCTGCCGCTGGGGCATGGAGTGGGCCGACGTGCTGGACCGGGCGCTGCACGACGTGCTCGACGAACCCTTGTTCCTGCGCATGCACCCGCAACTCCAGGCCGAAACCCTGCACGACAGCCTCACCCTGATCAACCAGCGCTGGACCAACCCCGGTCACCTGCCCCTGCTGGCGATGACGGACGTTCTGCGCCAACGCGCGCAGGCCGATCCCGCGCTGAACAGGCTCGTGCGCCTCACCGCGCTGCCGATGGCGCACGCGGAACACCTGATGCTCGCGGGCCGCTTCGACGAGGTGGCGCAGGCGCTCCAATGCCTGCTCGAACCCACCGGGCCAGCGGAGCAGGACGACGGTCTCGTGCTCTGGCGCACGATGGCGCAGGCGTTCGACGCCGTGCGCCTGTTCCGTGCCGGGGACTGGGCGGGCTGCATCGCCAACATGGAATCCGTACAGGAAACCCTGCGTCTGATGTCCGGCAAACGCAAGGGACTGCTGCCACTGCCCATCGCCTGGGCCTACCCCCTGGCGCTGATGGCCCAGGGCACCCCCGCCGCACTGCAGAAGGCCCTCAAGTTCTGCCTGGCCGAAGGGGGGAAGCGCCAGCCGGTGATGGACGCGTCCTGGGGCGTGTTCGCGCTGGCACTCCAGATGAAACTCGGCGATGCACGGCGCGACCTGCAGGCGTTCACCCCACGCAGCAGCACCTTCCACATCGACCAGCTCGACCTCATCCGCTGGCTGGTGCGGGCCTGGCTGAAAGACCGCCCGGAGGCCGAGCCGCTCAACGCGCACCACCTCGAAGCCGTGCAGGCGCTCGGTGAACGCCTGGACAGCGTCGGCCTGCACGACCTGCGCGCGCAACTGGACGCCGCGGTGGCCGTGGTGCAGGCCCGTCCCGCCCCAGCCACCTTCTTTGTCACGACGCCGGCCGAAGGCGAGAGCTGGCGCAACGCCCTGTCCGCGCTCGCCGCCATCGCTGGCGGTGGCACCGGAGACAGCCCGGGCGGCGCCGTGATCGCCGCCGAAACCCGGCTGGTCTGGGTGATGACCGTCAACGACTTTGGCGCGGTCAACGACGTCACACCGATGGAGCAGAAACGCGGCCTGCGCGGCTGGGGCAAGCCCAAGGCGGCCTCGCTGCTCAAGCTCAGCAAGAACGAAACCCTGCCGCCGCACGACGCCGTGGTCGCCCGCACGCTGCGCCTCAACCCGCGTGACCGCAGCCTGCGCTTCGATCTGGCCGCCGCCGCCGTGGCGCTGGTCGGGCATCCACAAGTCGAATTCGACGACACACCCGACGTGGCCGTGGCCCTGACGGAGACGCCCCCCGCACTCGACGTCACAGATCTGGGTGACCGGCTGCGCGTGGCGCTGCAACCGCCACCGCGCTGGACCGACCCCGCCGCCGAGCGCCAGGAGCCGCAGCTCTGGGTCACCAGCGCTGCGGAGCAGAAGGAAGCCGACGCGCTGCGCGTGCTCACCATCCTGCGCGACGGGCCGCAGCACGCCCGGCTCGTCCGGCTGAACGCCGCGCAGACGCGGGCGGCGCAGCTCATCGGCGCCGGGCTGGAGGTGCCGAAGGCGGCGTCGGCGCAGCTGGAGGATGTGCTGCGCAGCCTGGGCGCGCAGTTCCAGGTCCACAGCGACACGACCGCCGCCACCCGCGACGTACCGGCCGAATCCCGCCTGCGCGCTGAACTCACGCCCGAAGGCGACGGCGTCGCGCTGCGGCTGGTAGTGATGCCGTTTGGTGCGGAGGGGCCGCGGGTCAATCCGGGCAGCGGCCGGGCGCGGATGATCGCCAAGGTCGGCGACGAGACGCTCGGGGTCCAGCGGGAGCTTGCGGCCGAACGCTCGCATCTGGAGACGACGGTGGACGCCTGCCCGATGCTCACGCCACCGCTGACGGATGCGCCCGCTGCGTGGCTGGTCGAGCAGCCGGACCAGGCGCTCGCGCTGCTGGAGCGGCTGCACACGCTCAACGCCGTGATGGCGATGGATTGGCCCAAAGGCAAGGCGATCCGGGTGGACAGCGTGGGGCTGGGGCAGCTCAAGGTCAACGTCAAATCCGGCTCGGAGTGGCTGGCCCTGCAGGGCGGCGTGACGCTCAACGAGCAGTTGGTGGTCAGCCTGGGGCGGCTGCTGGACTGGAGCGCGAGCGAGAAGAGCCGCTTCATCCCGATGGGCGAAGGGCGTTATCTGGCGCTGACGGAGGAGCTGCGCAGCCGGTTGGACGAGCTGGCCAGCGTCGCCGAAATCCACCGCACCGACGCCGCGCGCGTGACGCCCGTGGCGGCGGCGTGGCTGGACACGACGCTCAAGGGCGCGGACCTGGACAGCGACAAGGCGTTCCGCGAGCAGATCGACCGGCTGGTGGAGGCGCAGCAGTTCGAGCCGGTGTTGCCGCGCACCTTGCAGGCGACCTTGCGGCCGTACCAGGAGGAAGGGTACCAATGGGCGATGCGACTGGCCGAGACGGGGCTGGGCGCGGTCCTCGCCGATGACATGGGGCTGGGCAAGACCTTGCAGGCGCTGGCGGTGCTGCTGGCGCGGGCGGCGGGCGGGCCGGCGCTGGTGATCGCGCCGACCTCGCTGATCGGCAACTGGCAGGCGGAGGCGCGGCGGTTCGCGCCGTCGCTGCGGCTGCTGCCTTATGCGGAAGGCGATGCGCAGGGCGACCGCGACGCGCTGCTGGCCGATCTCGGCGCGGGCGACGTGGTGCTCGTGTCCTACCAGTTGCAGCTGCTCAACGGGGCGGTCTTCGCGGCACGGTCATGGCACACGCTGGTGCTTGACGAGGCGCAGGCGATCAAGAACGCCACCGCCAAGCGCAGCCAGGCGGTGCATGAGCTGGG
>JBEANV010000570.1:0-4495 GCA_041165285.1 Pseudomonadota bacterium
GCGTCGCCGCGCCTGCGCTTCGAGATGCGTCCCGAACTGGTCGGGCATTTCCTGTACGGTCGCCTGCATGGCGGCGTGATCTCCGCAGCGCTCGACGCGATGGGCGGCTTTGCCCTCACGACGGCCATTGGCGAAAAGCATCCCGATGAATCGGCCGACCAGGTTCTGCACCGCTTCGGCCGCATGGGCACGATCGACCTGCGCATCGACTACCTGCGCCAGGGCATCGGCAAGCACTTCATCGCTTCGGCCGAAGTCACGCGCCTGGGTGGACGGGTCGGCTCGACCCAGATGCGTCTCCACAACGACGAGGGCGTACTCATCGCCACCGGAGCCGCCGCCTACATCGTGAGCTGAGGAAACGTGCGGGGGCCTCCAGCGGAGGCCTGACCCCTTCGTTCAGGCGTGCCCCGTGCCCGAGACACGGGAACATCGTTTGCATGTCAAAACAGTATCCTTGTGTAACTACTGATGTTTGATATGCGCATCTCTATCCTGATCAACAACTTCAATTACGCCCGCTACCTGGGAGCCGCGATCGACAGCGCGCTCGCCCAGGTCGGATCCACATCGGGCGCCGAAGTTGAGGTCATCGTCTGCGACGACGCGTCCACGGATGGATCGCGGGACGTGATGGCGCGCTACGGATCACGCATCCAGACCTGGCACAGCCCGGAAAACCGTGGCCAGGCCTCGGCCATGAACGCGGGACTGGCACTCAGCACCGGCGAGTGGGTGCTGTTCCTGGATGCCGACGACCTGCTGGAGCCGGACGCGCTGGCGACCTGCCTGCCGTTGATGGCCGAAGGAGTCGCCAAGATCCAGTTTCAGCTGCAGTGCATCACGCAGGAGGGTCGCCCCATGGGTCGCCAGATTCCGTATCTGCTGCACGACGGGGATGTCCGGCCACTCATCGAGCGCTTCGGCACTTACGGCGGTCCCCCGTCCAGCGGCAACCTCTACCGACGCTCGGCCATCGAGCGCTACTTCCCGCTCGACGAACCAGCCTGGCGCCGTGCGGCCGACACACCGCCGTTCCTGCTCAGTGCATTCAACGGCCGAATCGTCAACGCACCACGTCCGCTGGGCGCGTACCGCATCCACTCGTCGGCCAATCGCGCACGCGGCTGCTTCGGCAACATCTCCGCCCGCCACGGTGACATGCTGCGCATCGAAGCGCATCGCCGCACCACCTCGCTGGCGCTGCTGGCGCACCGGGACGGCATCGACATCCCCAGTCCGGCGCTGCACGCACCCTGGAACCTGCGCAGCCGCGCGCTGTCGCTGCGCACGGAACCGGAGCGCCATCCATACCCGGATGACACCCTCGCCTCGCTGATGCAGATGCAAGCGGATTCACTCGCTGCCTGCCCCGGCTACACCTGGTCCGAGCGACGCGCCGCACAACTCTGGCTGCTGGCCGTCCTGCTGGTGCCGACCTCCTGGGCCACCCGCATGGCCATTTCGAACACCTCCAGCCGCATCCGACGCTGGTTCCGGCAACTGCGCGCCCATCTGGTCTGATGCCAACGACATCGTCCCCTGCTCCGGCCCGTCTCCTGTCTCGGGCGCGGCATCTGGTGTCGCGGCTGTTGCGTATTCGCCGACCCGATCTGCTGTTGGCACGGCGGCTCGGTGCCCGCCTGTCCGACCGGCATTACCTGGCGATCGGGTATCGGCTGTACTTTGGTGAATGGCCGGACTATGACCGGCCACGCACGGTCAACGAGCACATCCACGCCTACATGCTGCGCTGCCGCTCGCCCTTGCTGCACATTGCTGCCGACAAGGCACTGACCCGCGACCATGTGGCCCGTACCATTGGCCGGCAGTACCTGGTTCCGGCGCTGGGCCTCTGGGCGGATGCTGCCAGCGTGCCAGTCGACAGCCTGCCGCGGCCCTGCGTGCTCAAGCCCACGGTGGGCAGCGGGCAAGTGCTGTTTCTGCAGCCGGGTGGTGACATCAATCGGTGCCAGATACGCCTGACCTTGCAGCGTTGGCTGACCACCGAGTACAGCCGCGTGAACCGCGAGTGGTGTTACGACCGGCTGCGCGGCAAGATCATCGCCGAGACCCTGCTCGCGGACGAACACGGCGACGTGCCGGCGGACTACAAGCTGTACGTGATCGGGGGCGCCGTCCGCTTCATCCAGGTGGATCGGGGCCGCTTCGGCCACCACACACGCAATCTCTACGACACGGACTGGCGCTTGTTGCCTGCGCGGTTATCGCTGGAGAACCATGCACCCGACCCGTGCCCGGACTGCCTCGCCGAGATGGTGGACATCACGCTGCGGCTGGCCAGGTGTTTCGAGTTCCTGCGGGTGGACTGCTACATCGTCGGCGGCCGGCTCTATGTGGGCGAGCTGACCAACTACCCTGGCGCCGGCTTCGAGCGCTTCATTCCCCATGCTTTCGCGCTGGAACTCGGCGCCCACTGGTCGGTCAGCGGCCCGATGCAGGCGGAGCGAATTCCGCCTCGACCCAGGCCAGCGCCGACGCCCCGTTGAGCTTGAACGCAGGCGAAACGCGGACCTGGGCCAGCTCGCCGCCCTCTGCATCGAACGCGCTCAGCGTCGCATTCGGCTCGAACTCGTCCGGCACGACATCCAGCGTCACCAGCACCCGGCCGTTGTCCGTCGAGACGTAGGCGCTCTTGTGCAGCATCGCGTGGAGCTGCTGCTCGTGGCGGCGCAGCACCTCGGATGCGGTTTTCACCCAGGTGTTGAACGCCGCCATGTCCAGCGGCTTCGGGTTCTTCTTGTCGCGGCCCATGGTCCACGGGGCGACCAGCGCGGGCTCGGACTCGCCGTGGCGTGTCATCGACACCGCCCAGCCTTCGTCGCCCTCGTTCTTGATGACCTTGGCGGTCCACACCTCGTCACGCCACAGGCGCGGCGACTGGACCGGGGCAAACGGGTCTTCTTCTGCTTCGACGTCGGTTTTCTGGAGATCGGTCATGTGTCAGACCCGCTCTGCGACCCAGCCGCGCACGCTCGCCAGCGCACCGGCCAGCTTGCTCGCATCGGTACCGCCCGCCATCGCCATGTCCGGCTTGCCACCGCCCTTGCCGCCGACCTGCTGCGCGACGAAGTTGACCAGCTCGCCGGCCTTGACCTTGCCGATCGAGTCGGCCGTGACGCCTGCCGCGATCTGCACCTTCGTGCCATCGACCGCCGCCAGCACGATCGCCGCCGTCTTCAGCTTGTTCTTGAGCTGGTCCATCGTCGTGCGCAGCGTGGCCGCGTCCGCACCTTCCAGCACGGCAGCGAGCACCTTCAGCCCGTTCAGGTCGATCGCCTGGGCCACCAGCGCGTCACCCTGGTTGGACGCCAGCTTGCCCTTGAGCGCGATGACTTCCTTTTCGAGCGCCCGGAGCTGGTCCTGCAGGCTGCCGATGCGGGCCGTGACCTCGCCCGGCGCCGCCTTGAGCGCACCCGCCACGCTGTTCACCGTGGTTTCCAGATTCTGCAGATACGCCAGCGCACCGTCGCCCGTCACCGCCTCGACCCGGCGAATGCCAGCCGCGACCCCCGACTCCGCCACGATCTTGAACACGCCGATGTCCCCCGTGCGGCGCACATGCACGCCGCCGCAGAGTTCCTTGCTGGAACCGATCGTCTGCACGCGCACGGTCTCGCCGTACTTCTCGCCGAACAGCATCATCGCACCGGATTTCTGCGCATCGTCGAGCGCCATCACCTCGGCGTTCGCGGCGGCGTTGGCGAGGATTTCGGCGTTGACGAGGGCTTCGACCTGGCGGATCTCCGCGTCGGTCATCGGCGCGTTGTGGGCGAAGTCGAAGCGGGTGCGGTCGGCGGTGACCTGCGAGCCCTTCTGCTGGACATGGGCGCCGAGCACTTCGCGCAGCGCCTTGTGCATCAGGTGGGTCGCGCTGTGGTTACGGACGATCTTCACGCGCAGCTCGGCGTCCACCTTGGCCACGAACGTGTCGCCGACCTTGACCGCGCCTTCGCTGATGCGGCCGTGGTGGCCGAACACATCGGCCTGGATCTTGAACGTGTCCTCGACGACCACGCGGGTCGTGCCGTTGCGCAGTTCGCCCGTGTCACCCGCCTGACCGCCGCTTTCGGCGTAGAACGGGGTTTGATCGAGCACGATCACGGCGTCATCGCCGGCGTTCGCCTGCTCGACCGCGCTGCCGTCCACGTAGACCGCGACGACCTTGGACGTTTCGCAGGCGAGGTGTTCGTAGCCGTGGAACGCGGTCGGCACGCCGCTGTACGACAGGCCGGCCGCCATCTTGAACTTGCCTGCCGCCCGCGCCTGGTCGCGCTGGCGGTTCATCGCGGCCTCGAAACCCGCCTGGTCCACCGTCACGCCACGCTCGCGGCACACGTCGGCGGTCAGGTCCACCGGGAAGCCGTAGGTGTCGTGCAGCTTGAACGCCGTGTCGCCGTCAATCTGCTTCGCCCCCGAGGCATCCACCGCGGCCAGCGCACTGTCCAGGATCTCCATGCCGTTGGCGATGGTC
>JBEANV010000571.1:0-6116 GCA_041165285.1 Pseudomonadota bacterium
CCGCAGTGTGGCGGCTCCAGAGGTTGGGGCCGCGCAGGGCCCGAATGCGTGAAACGTCCATCAGTGGGTCACGGTCCGGTCAAGGGTGGGGTTCACGAGCGGGTCGGGCTCGATGCGAAAGTTTCAAGGCCGGCGGCCATCAGCTCGGGTGCGATGCCCAGTGCCCAGCACGCAGCCACCGCTGCCAGCACGACCGACGGAGACAGCAGAATGCGCCGCCGCTGCAGATCGACGCAGACCACCTCGGCCGCGCCCGTGGCCAGCACCACCCGCGACGACCGCAGCAGCACCGCTCGGCCACCTTGGGCCCGGTGGGCAAGCACCGTCTCGTTGTCCTCGGCCCGCAGGCTGTAGAAGATGGCCTCGCCATCGGACAGGCGGGCCATGTCGGCGATGCGCTCATCGTCGGCATTCAGCACCGCCGCGCCTTCGGGCAGCACGACATCCACCTGTGTGCGCATCACGCGTGGCATCTGTTCGATGTCGCGAATGTCATGGCGCGCCAGTGTCTCGGCGCCACCCAGATCGGTGACCACGCCCACATGACAGCGGTCGTAGGGCAGGCCATCGTCGAGGATGGTGGCAGCCCCGTTCTCGATCACCACCGTCTGCACCTCGCGGTTCATCAGCAGCCGGTGACCACTCGCCCAGTTGGCGCAGTCACCACGGCCAACCCGCCGACCCGCCAGGAACAGTCCGTCGCGGCAGGCCAGCCCGACATGCCGTCCGCTCAGGTGGACCAGCCACGCCACGAGCTGGGCGATGTCGGCCGTGTCCTGCGAACCGGCGACGCCGACCACGGGAATGCGCCCGCTGGCGTCCTCGGCGAAGAGGTGGTTGACGATGTCGCGGCCGACCGGGCGCGGCATGCCCTCGGCGGGTTTGAGGTGCATCAGCAGGCCGGGGCCAGCGTTGACCTCGACGATCGCACCGCCGGTTTCGTGCAGCGGACGGCGGATGTCGCTCGTCACCAGATCGACACCGGCAATGTCCAGCCCCACCACCCGCGCCGCCAGTCCGACCTGGCTGGCCACGTCCGGGTGGACCGCGTCGGTGCAGTCGATCGCGACGTTGCCGTTGCGCTGTATCAGCACCGCCCGCCCGGCCGCCGGCACGGCGTCCGGACCGACCAGCCCCTGCCGCTCCAGCAGCAGCCGGATCACCGGCTCGCGCTCCAGGTGGATGGTTCCCAGCGGGAACTCCTCGGCCTCGCCGCGGCGGGGGTCGGTGTTGAGCTGGCGGTCGATCAATTGCGTGACGCTGGAGACACCGTCCCCGGTGATCCACAGGCTCTCGCCGCGGGCCGCTGCCACCACCTGCCCGCCGACGACCAGCAGCCGGTGCTCATCGCCACGGATGTACCGCTCGACGATCACCTCGCTGCCCTCGGCATCGGCCACGGCCCAGGCGGCCATGACCTCTTCGCGGGTGTTCAGGTCCAGGCTCACGCCGCGCCCGTGGTTCGCATCGGTGGGTTTCACCACGACGGGCAGGCCGATGTCCTCGGCTGCGTCCCAGGCCGCGTCGGCATCGTCGGCCACTGACCCCTCAGGCACCGGCACGCCGCACGCCTTCAACAACGTCTTGGTCAGATCCTTGTCGCCTGCGATGCCTTCGGCGATCGCGCTGGTGAGGTCGGTCTCGGCGGTCCAGATGCGGCGCTGGGCGGCGCCGTAGCCGAGTTGCACCAGATTGCCGTCGTTCAGGCGGATGTGGGGAATGCGCCGGTCGGTGGCCGCGCCAACGATGCTGGCCGTGCTGGGGCCGAGGTAGCAGTCGTCGATCTTCTCGCGCACCCGCTCGACCGCGGCGGCCACGTCGAACGGGTCGTCGTTGATGGCCGACATCAGCAAGGCGTGGCCCTCTGCCAGCGCAGTGCGCGCCACTTGCTCGTCGCGGGCGCGGAACACCATGCGGTAGACGCCGTGCCGCGAGGTGCTGCGCGTCTGGCCGAATCCGGTGGGCATGCCCGCCAGATTCAGCAGCTCGATGACGACGTGTTCAAGCACATGGCCCATCCAGGTGCCTTCCTGCAGACGCTGCAGGAAGCCGCCGCGCTCGCCGACACCGCAGTGGTGCTCGATCAGCGCCGGCAACATGGCCGTCAGCCGGTCGTTGAAGCCGGGCAGTTGATGGGAAGGAGAATCCTCCAGCTCACCCAGATCCAGCCAGACCTCCAGCACCGGACGGTAGGTCCAGACATTGGGGCCGCGCAGATAGGTGATGCGCTGCAGCGTGATGTTTTCTTTCTTGGTCATGTCCTGCGGAGCTGGTGTTTGGCTCAAGGGCTTGATTGTGCACAACGTTCCTTGCGTCAAGTCATCGTCCCTCGCCCGCAGGCCGTTGAATGGAGGCATCGTTCATCTGAAGAAATATGACACGGATGGCTTGCGCCAGAATTCGGCATCCCCGAGAACAAGATCCCATGCACGCACACCTTGCCGACCCCCCGATGGCCGACCTTCTCCCCCGGCTGCTTCCAGACGAGAACGCCCTGGCCACGCTGGAGGTTGACCTCGACGAGGCCCTGCACTTCACCCGCAACCTGCTGGTTGTGACGAATCGCCGCTTGCTGTGGGCGCACGCAGGCACCACCGACTGGGCCGGCGCCTGGCCGCTGGACGACCCCTTGTCGCTGCGACACCACGATCACGCCGGCGTCGGCACGCTTGAACTGCACGATCCACAGGCCCGGCACGCGGTCTGGCGCTTCACGCTCGGGCAGAACGTGCAGGCGCTGCGGCTGGTGCGGCAGTTCGAGCGCCAGCGTGAGGCGCTCCGCAACCCTGCTCCTGCCGTTCATGCGCACAACGACGAACACGACCCCACCACCTGCCCGACCTGCCATGCCCCGCTCCCGCCGGACAGTGACGAGTGCGCCGTCTGCACCCGCGAGCTGTCCACGCCGCCATCCACCTGGGTGCTGCTGCGGCTGTGGCGGTTTGCCCAGCCTTACCAATGGAAGCTGCTCGCAGGCTTTCTGCTGACGCTGGCGTCCACCGCAGCGACGCTGGTGCCGCCCTACCTGACCATCCCGCTGATGGACAACGTGCTGATCCCGTTCCAGAACGGACACCAGATCGACCCCTCCTATGTGATCAAGCTGCTCCTCGGACTGCTCGGCGCCGGGCTGCTCGCCTGGGGACTGGGCTGGGCACGCACCTGGCTGCTGGCCGTCGTCTCCGAGCGCATCGCCGCCGATCTGCGCACCACCGCGTTCGACCACCTGCTCGGCCTGTCGCTCGACTACTTCGGCGCCAAGCGCACCGGCGACCTGATCGCCCGCATCGGCTCCGAGACCGACCGCCTGTCGGTGTTCCTGTCGATGCACGCGCTCGACTTCGCCACCGACGTGCTGATGCTGGGCATGACCTCGGTGATCCTGTTCTCGGTCAACCCCTGGCTCGCCCTGGTCACGCTGCTGCCGCTGCCCTTCATCGCCTGGATGATCCACCTCGTGCGCGACCGGCTGCGCACCGGCTTCGAGAAGATCGACCGCGTCTGGGGCGACGTGACCAACGTGCTGGCCGACACCATCCCCGGCGTGCGCGTGGTCAAGGCGTTTGCGCAGGAAGCGCGCGAATCGAAGCGCTTCCATGAGGCCAATGCCGCCAACCTCGCCGTCAATGACCGCCTCAACAAGACCTGGAGCCTGTTCACGCCGACCGTGACGCTGCTGACCGACATCGGTTTGCTGGTCGTCTGGGCGTTCGGCATCTGGCAGGTCAGCAAGGGCGACATCACCGTCGGCGTGCTGACCGCTTTCCTTGCCTACATCGGTCGCTTCTACGGCCGGCTCGACTCCATGAGCCGCATCGTCTCGGTGACGCAGAAGGCCGCCGCAGGCGCCAAGCGCATCTTCGACGTGCTCGACCATGTGTCCAACGTCCCTGAGCCGGACCAGCCCGTGCCGATCGGCGCGCTGCAAGGCGCGGTGCGGCTGGACAACATCGGCTTCCGCTACGGCAGCCGCTCGGTGATCCGCGGCATGAACCTGGACATCCGGCCGGGGGAAATGATCGGTCTGGTCGGGCACTCGGGGTCGGGCAAGAGCACGCTGGTCAACCTGATCTGCCGCTTCTACGACGTCACCGACGGCTCGATCCGCATCGACGGCACCGACATCCGCCGCTTCGCCGTGGCCGACTACCGGCGCCACATCGGCCTGGTGCTGCAGGAGCCCTTCCTCTTCTTCGGCACCATCGCGGAGAACATCGCCTACGGCCTGCCCGGCGCCACCCGCGCGCAGATCATCGCCGCCGCCCGCGCTGCCCACGCGCACGACTTCATCCTCCGGCTGCCGCAGGGCTACGACTCGCTGGTCGGCGAGCGCGGCCAGGGTCTTTCGGGCGGTGAGCGCCAGCGCATCTCCATCGCCCGCGCCCTGCTGATCAACCCGCGCCTGCTCATCCTCGACGAAGCCACCGCCAGCGTGGACACCGAAACCGAGCGCGAGATCCAGAAGGCACTCGACAACCTCGTGCAGGGCCGCACCACCATCGCCATCGCCCACCGCCTGTCCACGCTGCGCAAGGCCGACCGGCTGGTGGTGATGGACCGCGGTGCGGTGGTCGAGGTCGGCACGCACGACGAGCTGATGGCCGCCCAGAGCCACTACTTCCGCCTCTACGAAGCCCAGGCGCGCCGCACCGACGCCGCCGACGAAGACGGTGACTCCGAGCACGACCAGAACCTGCTCGCCCACCAGATCCCGCAGCCATCGGCCCACGGCCAAGCCGCCTCCTGACCTCGACGAGCCGACCCATGTTCCTGCTTGAACGCCACCCCAGCGGCCGCCTCGTCTACACCGGCGAAGACGGCGCCATCCACCACGGCGTCACGCCCGTGCGCGCCTTTCCGGTCACCGCGCCGGACGCCGGCCTGTCCCTCGTCAGCGCTGAAGGGCACGAGCTGGTCTGGCTCGACCAGCTCGACGCCCTGCCAGAACGCCAGCGCACGCTGATCGAGGAAGAACTGGCGCACCGCGAGTTCATGCCCGAAATCCGCCGCGTGCTGGAGGTGTCCACTTTTTCCACCCCCAGCACCTGGACCGTGGAGACCGACCGCGGCCCGACCACGCTCGTGCTCAAGGTGGAAGAGGACATCCGCCGCCTGCCCGAGCGCGGCCGGCTGCTCATCACCAGCGGCCACGGCATCGTTTTTTCGGTGCGGGACATGGCGGCGCTGGACCGGCATTCGCGCAAGCTGATGGAGCGTTTTCTCTGACATACCGGGCCACGGCGGGCGTGGTCCAATGGAGCGACACCACCGGCAACAGGCGCTCCATCACCATGCTCGACGACGACGACGAAAAGACCGTGATCGACCCCAAGGGTCTGCGCTACAAGAGCAAGTCCGCCGGCTCCCCCTTCGGCGGCAAGGGTGCCTTCGTGGGCGGAACGATGTCCTGCCTGCTGTGCGGCAAGCACCGGCCGCAGGCCATGCTCAAGAGCAAGCAGGTGCTGGGCCGGCCGCAGAAGGTCTGCGCACCGAGTTGCAAGGATCTGGACGAAATGCTGGCGCAGCAGCGCTGAGGGCGCCCGCGGACCCGATCACCCGACCGCACCCGCCCGCAATGCCTCGAACGACACCAGCCGCCCGGCAATCGCGCTCGCCGCCACGGTTGGTGGACTCGCCAGCCAGACCTGGCCCGGCCCGGACCGGCCGGGGAAGTTGCGGTTGATGGCGCTCACCGTCACCTGCGCTGCCTCGGTCGATGCCCCTGGCCCGCAGTTCGCGCAGGCACCGCAAGCCGGTTCCAGCAACTCGGCGCCCACCGCCTCGAACGCCGCCAGATACCCTTTCGCCACACAGTAGTCGCGCACGGCGGCCGTGCCGAACTGCAGGTACAGCCGCACCCCCGGCGCCACCCGCATCCCGCGCCCCGCCGCCCAGGCCAGCACAGCGTGGTAATGGTCGAAGTCCTCGCGCTTGCCCGCCGTGCAGCTTCCGCCGTAGGCGATGTCGATCGGCACCCGCTCCTCGGGCGGCAGATCGGCCAGCGCCACCCCCCGCCCCGGATCGCCCGGCCGCGCCACGAATGGCGACAGCCCTGCTGCATCGATGCGGACCACCGCGGCATACGTCGCCCCCGGATCGCTGCGCATCCATGGCGC
>JBEANV010000572.1:0-3861 GCA_041165285.1 Pseudomonadota bacterium
CTGCCCGGCGCGCTGCGCCTGGCGCGAGGTCTTTTCCAGCGCGGCGATCAGGTCGGCCTTCTCGATCACGCCGGCCTTCACGCGCGTGACCATGCCGTTGCAGTAGTTGGTGATCGCCGTCAGCGGCTGGTTCAGTTCATGCGCAACCGACGATGCCATTTCGCCCATGGTGACCAGGCGGCTCGTGACCTGCGCCTTCTCGGCCTGGTTGGCCGCCAGCGCCTCGGCGCTGCGGCGCGCAGTGATGTCGGTCGCGATGATCATCTGCGCCAGCCGGCCGTCGGTCCACTGCAGGTAGCGCGCACGCACGTCGAACCACTTCTTCAGGCTGTCGAGGTAGACCTCGCGCGTGTCGGCCCCGGCGTCGGTGAGTTCCTGCGTCGGCAGGCCGCCCAGGCTGTCGATCGAATCGCCGAACTCGCTGTCCGGCGGCGGCGGATCGGCGTCGCCGCCGGCCAGCAGCGCGTGACCGCCGCCTTCGGCGCCGAACCAGAGCCGGTACGAGCGGTTGGCGAACAGCAACTCGCCCTGTTGCACCGAGAGCACCGACACGGCGGCGTCCAGCCCTTCCAGCACAGTGGTGAAGCGCTCGTGGGCGGCGGTGAGCTGGTCGCGCACGCGCTTGGCTTCCGTGATGTTGGTGACCGAGGTCATCCAGCCGGTCTGGTCGCCCTGGGCGTCGATCAGCGGCGACACGTACAGGCGGGCGTCGAACTGGCTGCCGTCACGCCGTTGCATCACCACCTCGATGCCGCCCATGGGGCTGCGGCCCAGCAGCTCTTGCTGGAACATGCGGTTGAACTCGTCCAGCCGGTCTTTGGGCCAATACGGGTAGGGCGGCACGCAACCAATCAGCTCTTCTTCTGAAAAACCGGTCATGGCGCAAAACGCCGGGTTCACATAGGTGATGCGGCCTTCGAGGTCGATGGTGCGCATGCCGGTGAGCATGGAGTTTTCCATCGCGCGCCGGAAATTGGTTTCCTGCACCAGGGTCTTTTGAATCTGCGAGCGGCGGCGCATGTGTTGCAGGGTGCCCATCAGGGTCCACACGGTGAACCCTGACAGCGCCACCACCATCCAGAACAGGGTGTTGCCCACCAGGTTCGAGCTGGTGCGGAAACCCATGCCGCGCAGCAGCAGGCCATTGCCCACCGGC
This sequence comes from Pseudomonadota bacterium, assembly GCA_041165285.1. Taxonomy (GTDB): domain Bacteria; phylum Pseudomonadota; class Gammaproteobacteria; order Burkholderiales; family Burkholderiaceae_C; genus Sphaerotilus. The sequence continues at coordinate 1,157 of JBEANV010000572.1, forward strand.
GTGACCACCACGTCATGCACAAACGTGGGTTTGGCGGACGATTCGGTGGCGCTGCCCACGGTGGACGTGAGCATGTCGCCCTGGCCCTGCACCAGGCTGAGCGCGTGGCGGCTGGCGATTTCGCGCGGCACCAGGTAACGCATCAGCGATTCGAGTGAATATTCCGCGATCAGCGAGCCAATGAAACCTGTGCGGTCCATCAGGGGCACGTGCACCTGGATCACTTTCAGGCCATTGGGGTTGGCGTAGGGCAGGGAATAGGTGGGCTGGTTGCGCTCGCGGGCGGCCTGGAAGGCGGCCTGGGGCTCGCGGCCGTCGTGCACGGGGTCGTAGGTGCTGGAGCGTGGGTCGAGCAGGTCGGGGTTGACCGATTCGGTGGGCGACAGCGGCAGGCTCAGGGCGGTGCGCGAGGCCTTGACCGAGGCATCGGCCTGCACCCAGGACACGCCGATCACTTCCGGTCGGGCGCGCACGAAATCGGCGGCCTGCCGCATGAACTGCTCGGGGTTGACAGCCTTGATGCTGATTTCGCGCGCCATCCGCAGCAATTGCTCCTGATTTTCGATCAGGCGGATGCGGATTTGTTGCTGAACGACCTCGGTGTCGCGTTTGACCGATTCCTGCTCACGCTCGATTTCTTCGTTGCGCAGGTACCAGAAGGCCGCAATGATGGCGGCCAAAAAAAGCAACACCGACACCAGCGGCCCGAGGGTCGCGTAGCGATCTTGTGTGCTGGGGGACTGCTTGCGCCACCAGCGCCAGAACAATTTGTTGGCCTGCCCGGGGCTGGCCACGGGAGGGGTCAGCGGCGCACTGGGCGGCGTTGTAGCGGGAAACACCATGTGTGGATTATCGGTGTGGACTTCCACATTTTGAGTTTTTCCGGTGGCTCTTATAGTCGGCAGGCGGCCCCGGACTTCTCACCCGAAGTCCAAAAGGGCCCTGTGGTTTGCACCGCTTATCCGCGGGCGCATCTCTGGCCTGCCCCAGATACTCGGGGGCAGGCTGCCTATCAGGAGACAAAACGCATGTCTGCGCACGACCCTTTGCCGTCGGTGTTGCCTTCGGCCACCACGAATCTCGACCTGGACCTCGACCCCCAGGAGACCCGCGAATGGCTGGACGCCCTGAGCGGTGTGATCGAGACGGAAGGGCGCGGCCGCGCCCACGACCTGCTGGAGACGCTGCTGGACCACGCGCGCCAGGCCGGCATCGACATGCCCTTCTCGGCCACCACGGCGTATGTGAACACCATCGCCCCTGAGGACGAAGCCCACTGCCCCGGCAACCTCGAGATCGAAGAGCGCCTGCGCGCCTACATGCGCTGGAACGCCATGGCCATGGTGGTGCGCGCCAACCGCCACAACCCCGCCGACGGCGGCGACCTGGGCGGCCACATCTCGTCGTTTGCCTCGCTGGCCACCATGCTGGGCTGCGGCTTCAACCACTTCTGGCACGCCGACACGCCCGATCACGGTGGCGACCTGCTCTACATCCAGGGCCACTCCGCCCCCGGCATCTACGCCCGCGCCTTCATGGAAGGCCGCATCACCGAAGAGCAGCTGATCAACTTCCGGCAAGAGGTGGGCGGCAAGGGCTTGAGCAGCTACCCGCACCCCAAGCTGATGCCTGGCTTCTGGCAGTTCCCCACCGTGTCCATGGGCCTGGGGCCCATCATGGCGATCTACCAGGCGCGGTTTTTGAAGTACCTGCACGCCCGTGGCATTGCCGATACCAGCAAGCGCAAGGTCTGGGTGTTCTGTGGCGACGGCGAGATGGACGAGCCGGAATCCCTGGGCGCGATTGGTCTCGCCGCCCGCGAGAAGCTGGACAACCTGATCTTCGTGGTGAACTGCAACCTGCAGCGCCTGGACGGCCCGGTGCGCGGCAACGGCAAGATCGTGCAAGAGCTCGAAGGCGAGTTCCGAGGCTCGGGCTGGAACGTCATCAAGCTGCTGTGGGGCTCGTACTGGGATCCGCTGCTGGCCCGCGACAAGGACGGCACCCTGCGCAAGATCATGATGGAGATGGTCGACGGCGACTACCAGGCCTGCAAGGCCAACGACGGCGCCTTCGTGCGCAAGCACTTCTTCGGCCGCGACCCCAAGACCGCCGAGATGGTGGCCCGTCTCAGCGACGACGACATCTGGCGCCTGAACCGTGGCGGCCATGATCCGCAAAAGGTCTACGCCGCCTACCACGCCGCCGTGAACCACGAAGGCCAGCCCACCGTGCTCTTGATCAAGACCGTCAAGGGCTTCGGCATGGGCAAGAGCGGCGAAGGCAAGAACACCGCCCACCAGACCAAGAAGCTCACCGACGAGGACATCAAGCTGTTCCGCGACCGCTTCAACATCCCGGTGACGGACGAAGACCTGCCCAAGCTGCCCTTCATCCAGCCGGCGCCCAACACGCCGGAGATGAGCTACCTGCATGCGCGCCGCCAGGCCCTGGGCGGCTACCTGCCCCAGCGCCGGCCCAAGGCCGAAGAGAGCTTGAAGGTGCCCGAGCTGTCGGCCTTTGCCAGCATCATGGAACCCACATCTGAGGGCCGCGAGATCTCGACCACCCAGGCCTTTGTGCGCTGCCTGACCCCGTTGCTGCGCGATGCGGCCCTGGGCCCCCGCGTGGTGCCCATCCTGGTGGACGAGGCCCGCACCTTCGGCATGGAAGGCCTGTTCCGCCAGATCGGCATCTACGCGCCG
>JBEANV010000573.1:0-5331 GCA_041165285.1 Pseudomonadota bacterium
TCGGACCCCAGAAGATGCTGCGCGACAGCGGAATCATCGCCAGCACGGCAGCAGCAGCCGTCAGCACGATCGGCCGGAACCGCCGCACGGCCGACTCGACCACCGCGTCCCAGGTCGGCACGCCTGCGGCGCGGTCCTGCTCGATCTGGTCGATCAGGATCACCGAGTTGCGCATGATCATGCCCATCAGCGCGATCACGCCCAGCAGCGTCACGAACCCGAACGGCCGATTCAGCAGGATCAGCGCCCCCGCCACGCCGGCAATCCCCATCGGCCCGGTCAGGAACACCAGCACCGCCCGCCCGAAGCTCTGCAGTTGCAGCATCAGCAGCGTGAAGGTGACGAACAGCATCACCGGCACGCCGGCCGCGATCGACCCCTGGCCCTTGCTGCTCTCGGCCACCGCTCCCGCGATCTCGATCGAGTAGCCCGGCGGCATGCGCGCCTTCAGTTTCTCCAGCGCCGGCCAGAGTTCCTTGGTCACGGTCGGCCCCTGCACACCTTCCTGCACATCGCCCTGCACGGTGATCGCGTACTTGCGCCCTTCGCGCCACATCACGCCCGGCTCCCAGACGTGGTCGATGCGGGCGATCTGCGTCAGCGGGATCTGCTTGCCGCTGCTGGTCGGCACGTAGGCGCTGCCGAGGTCGGTGATCGCGTCGCGCTCGCTGGTCGGCTGGCGCATCACGATGTCGATCAGCTTGTCGCCCTCGCGGAATTGCCCCACGGGCGTGCCGGTCAGCAGCATGCGCGTGGCCTGCGCGATCGACTGGCTGGTGACGCCGAGGGCGCGGGCCTTGTCCTGGTCGATCTGCAGCCGCAGCACCTTGACCGACTCGTTCCAGTTGTCGTTCACGCCCAGCATGTTCGGGCTGGCGCGCAGGATGTCCTTGGCCTGGTCCGCCCAGCCGCGCAGGGTCTGCGGATCGGCACCGACGACGCGGAACTGCACCGGGTACGGCACCGGCGGCCCGCTCGGCAGCAGTTGCACGCGCCCGCGCGCTTCGGGGAACTCGTCGGCCAGCAGCGTCGGCAGGCGCTTGCGCAACTCCTCCCGCTCGGCCATGCCCTTCGGCAGCACGATCGACTGGCTCACGTTGGTCTGCGGAAAGATCTGGTCCAGCGGCAGGTAGAAGCGCGGCGTGCCCGAGCCTATCCAGCTCGTCACCGTCTCCACACCGGCCTCCTGCTGCATGCGCTTCTGGAACCGCTCGGCCACGCGCTCGCTCTCCTGGATCGTCGAGCCTTCCGGCAACCACAGGTTGACCATGATCTCCATGCGGCTCGAATCGGGGAAGAACTGCTGCTGCACCTTGCCCATGCCCACCAGCCCGAGCACGAACACGCCGATCGTCAGCCCGATCGTGATCCAGCGGTGGCCGACGCACCAGTCCACCAGCCGGCGGAAGCGGTTGTAGAACGGCGTGTCGAACAGGTCGTGTGACTGGCCTTCGGCATGCGGCTTGACGCGCAGGAACCGGGCGCCCAGGTAGGGCACGAAGTACACCGACACCACCCACGAGATGACCAGCGCCGCCGAGGTCACGGCGAAGATCGCGAAGGTGTACTCGCCCACGATGGACTTGGCCATGCCGATCGGCAGAAAGCCGGCGACGGTGATGAGCGTGCCGGTGAGCATCGGCATCGAGGTGGCGTCGTAGGCGTAGGTGGCGGCGTAGAGCTTGTCGTGGCCCTCCTCCAGCTTGCGCACCATCATCTCGACCGCGATGATCGCGTCGTCCACCAGCAAGCCCAGCGCGATGATCAGCGAGCCGAGCGAGATCTTGTGCAGCCCGACGCCCCAGTAATACATCGTGACAAACGTGATCGACAGCACCAGCGGAATCGTGATCGCCACCACCATGCCGGGCCAGATGTCGATGCGAAACGGCTTGAAGTGCAGCCCCAGGCTGATGAAACTCACCGCCAGCACCACCGCGATCGCCTCGATCAGCACCCCGACAAACTCGCCCACCGAGCGCGCCACCGCCACCGGCTGGTCCTGCACCTGCGTCAGCCTGATGCCAGCGGGCAGCTCGGTGCGGATCTGCTCGACCTGGTGGTGCAGCGCCTCGCCCAGCGCGATGATGTCGCCGCCCTTGGCCATCGCCACACCCAGCGCGATCACCGGCTCGCCCTGGTGGCGCACCTTGACGGCCGGCGGATCGCTGTAGCCGCGCCTGATCGTGGCGACATCGCCCAGCTTGGTCATGCTCGCCACGCCCGTGGCCGGGTTGACGACGCGGATCGGCAACTGCCCAAGTTCTTCGACCGTGCGGAACTGGCCGCCGACGCGGATCTGCAGGTTCTGGGTGTCGGCGTTGAGGACACCGGCGCTCTCGACCGCGTTCTGCGTGCCGATCTGGCCGATTACCTGGTTCAGGTCGAGGCCGAGTTGCGCCAGCCGCTTGCCCGACAGCTCGATGAAGACCTTCTCCGGCTGGGCACCAAAGGTTTCCACCTTGGCCACGTCCTTGACCTGCAGCAGCTTCGAGCGCACGTCATCCGCGAACTCGCGCAGCTCCTCCGTGCTGAAGCCATCCGCCGACAGCGCAACGATCGAGCCGTAGACATCGCCGAACTCGTCGTTGAAGAACGGCCCGATCACGCCGGCCGGCAGCGTGGCACGCATGTCGCCGATCTTCTTGCGCGTCTGGTACCAGATCTGCGGAACCTCCTTCGGCGGGGAGCTGTCCTTGATCTGGAAGATGGTGACCGACTCGCCCGGCTTGGTGTAGCTGCGGATGATGTCGGCGTTGGGGACTTCCTGGAGCGTCTTCTCGATCTTGTCGGTGACCTGATCCGCCATCTGCTGCGCGGTGGCACCGGGCCAGACCGCCTGCACGACCATCGCGCGGAAGGTGAACGGCGGGTCTTCGTCCTGACCGAGCTGGAAGTACGCGGCGAAGCCGAGCACCATCAGCACGATCATCAGGTAGCGGGTCAGCGCCGGGTGCTCCAGCGCCCAGCGCGAGATGTTGAAGCCCGAGCGCGGGGCGGTGTCGTGGGTGTGCGGGTTCATGGTGCGGACCTTGACCTTGCGCTCAACGCGACGCCGCCGGGCGCACCGGCTCGACGTACCGCTTGACCTTCATGCCCGTGGTCAGCACATGCACGCCGGCCGTGACCACTTCCTGCCCGGGCTGCACGCCGCTGTTGACCAGCACCAGATTCCCATCTGCCCCGGCGATCTGCACCAGCTGCGGCTTGACCGTCATCGTGGCTGCGTCGAGCAGCCAGACCACGCTCTTGCCACCCTGCTCCACCACGGCGGCCAGCGGCAGGCGGGTGACTGCGTCGCGCTTGACGAGATCGAAGGCGACAGTGGCGGTCTGGCCGAGGCGCACGTCACTGGCGGCCAGATCCGCCTTGGCGGCGAAGGTGCGCGTGGTCGGGTCAGCAGCCGCGGCAATCTCCCGCAGCGTGGCGCGCACCGGCTCGCCGGTCGCCCCCCAGAGGCGAACCTGCAGGGCGCCCGGCTGCTTCAGCACGGCCCGCACCGACGCCACCCGGTCCTCCGGCACGTTGAACACCACGTCCCGCAGCCCGGCCAGCGCCAGCCGCACGATGGGCGAGCCGGCGCCGACGACCGTGCCCGGCTCGGCGTCCACGCCCGTGACCACGCCCGCGGCGTCGGCAACGAGGCGGGTGTACTGGGTCTGGTTGCCTTGTGCGCTGGTCTGGACACGGGCTTGGTCGAGCGTGGCCTGGGCCGCCTTGACCGCGGTTTCGCGGCGCTCCAGCTCCGCCCCGCCGATGAAACCCTGGGCGTGCAGTTCGCGGTAGCGTTTCAGGTCGGCACTCACCTGGTCCCAGTTCGCTTGGGCAGCCCGCAGGCCGGCGGCGGCAGCGTCCTGGCCGAGCTTCAGGTCCGAGGGATCAAGCTGCGCGATCACCTGCCCCGCCTTCACCTCGTCGCCCACGTTGACCGAGCGGCTCATGAGCTTGCCGCCGACGCGGAAGGACAGCCGCGTCTCGGTGCGCGCCTTGACCTCGGCGGCGTACTCCTGCTGCGCGGTGGCGGACCCGCTCACCACCTTCTGCGTGCGCACGGCGCGGATCGGCTCGGGCTGCGGCTCAGGCTTCGAGCACGCGGCCAGCACGGTGAGCACGGACAGCCCGAGGGCCATCGACAAGGGGCGGTGAGCGTGAAAAAAGCGGGGTCGCATGGGCAGAACTCCAAACTGACTGACTGGTCAGTAATGTACGGGTCGGCCTGAACCGATGTCAATTCCCGCGGACAAACCGTGGCGATAATCACGCCATGAGCGTCGATCACTACGAAAACTTCCCCGTTGCCTCGGTGCTGTGCCCACCCGCGCTGCGCCCGGCCGTCACCGCGATCTACTGGTTCGCCCGCACGGCCGACGACATCGCCGACGAGGGTGATGCGACCCCCGAGCAGCGGCTGGCCGACCTCGACGCCTACCGTGAAGACCTGCGCAGCGTCGCACGGGGACACGCGCCGTCGCCGCGCTGGGAAAGGGTGTTCGTGCCGCTGGCCGCCATGTTCCGGCGGCACCATCTGCCGCTGCCGCTGCTGGAGGCGCTGCTGTCGGCCTTCATGCAAGACACGCACCAGCGCCGCTACCCGGACCGCGCCGCCCTGCTCGACTACTGCAAGCGGTCCGCCAACCCGGTCGGGCGGCTGCTGCTGCACCTGTATGGGGTACGCGAACTGGACGCGCTGGTGCAGTCAGACGCGATCTGCACCGCCTTGCAGCTCATCAATTTCTGGCAAGACCTGAGTGTGGATTTGCCGCGGGACCGGCTGTACGTGCCGCTGGTCGATTGCGCCGACGTGGGGGTGACGGTGGACGACCTGATGCGCCAGCGCGACACGGGGGCAACACGGGCGCTGGTGGAGAAGGAAGTTCGCTGGGCACGGGAGCTGATGCTGTCCGGTGCGCCGCTCGCGACGAGGCTGCCGGGGCGCACGGGGTGGGAGCTGCGGCTGGTGGTGCAAGGCGGCCTGCGCATCCTCGACAAGATCGAGGCGATGGAGTTCGAGACGCTGCGGCGCAGGCCGAAGGTGGGGGCGATGGATGCGCCGGGGTTGCTGTGGCGCGCCATGACCATGTGAGCGGCCCGTTCACTGAGACAATCCCGCCCCATGACGACGACGCCCGAACACTACGTCCAGGAGAAGGCTGCCAAGAGCGGCTCCAGCTTCTACTACGCCTTCCTCTTCCTGCCGCCACCGCGCCGGGCCGCGATCACCGCGTTCTATGCGTTCTGCCGCGAGGTGGACGACGTGGTGGACGAGACGAGTGACGCCGGGGTGGCGGCGACCAAGCTGGCGTGGTGGCGCTCGGAAGTCGCCAAGGCGTT